>DATCMN010000160.1:0-8319 GCA_036563405.1 Naasia sp.
GGGCCACCCGGTCGCCCCCCTGCCGTCAGAGGTTCGACTGGTTGGGGTCAGCGGTCTGCTTCACGCGCTGCGCTGCCGCACGGGCCTGGTCGGCCACGCTCGGAGCCGCATCAGTCTGGGCCTTCAGTCGCGGGGCCTCGCCTTCGGCCTTGGCCAGGTACGCCTCCCAGCGCGCCTGCATCGGCTTGATGAGGCCACCGCCGGCGCCCACGATGATGACGCCCGCCACGATGGCGAGCACGGCGATCAGCAGCGGGGTGGTGACGGTGGTCGCCACCTCCACCTGGTTGAGCGCGGCCGTGATGCCGAGGAACAGGATGAAGATGCTCGCGATGTTCGCAACAGCCTTGCCGTAGGACAGCCCGCCCAGGGTCCCCTGGATGAGCGTCTTCGCGGCGGCCGCGATGGCAGCGGCGATCACGACGATGACGATCGCGACGATGATCTTCGGCAGGAACGCGATGATGCCCTCGAGCAGGTCGCTCACCGGGTTGGGCCCGAAGACCCCGAACGCGAACTGCAGCACGAACAGCACCAGCGTGTAGTACACGATCTTGCCGATGATGTCGGATGCATCGAGCTTCGAGCCGGCGAGCGCCTTCTTGACGCCGCCCCGCTCGACCAGCCGGTCGAAGCCGACCCGCTCGAGCAGCTTCTCCAGCGCCTTGGACAGGAGCTTGGCGACGATGAGTCCGACGATGAGGATGACGAGGAACAGCAGGAACTTCGGCACGAAGTCCGCGATGTTCGCGAGTGCGTTGGAGAGTGCGTTCTGCACAGCGTCCATGGGGTGGCCTTTCTAGACGGTAGGGTCGGTGTCCGGTTCAGCGGCCGGTGAGGTGGTCGGGGTCGTCGAGCTCGATGTTCTCCTTGCGGACGCTCTCCGACACCTGGCGCTGCTCGGTGACCGTCTCGGTGTCGAGGCGGACGCGCTCGACGGGGACCGCCTCCTTGTCGACGACTACCCGCTCGCCGGTGAGGACCACCTCGTGCTCCTCCTCGCTGATGGCGGGACCTGCGAGGGCGTCGCCGATGTTCGCGTCGGTGATCGGCTCGCGGTGCAGGGTCGCCTCCTGATGGGAGACGGGCACTGTCACGGTCTGCTGCTCGGTGACGACGTGCTTGCGCAGCCGCGCGCGGCCGGCCTCGACGCGCTCGGTGCCGACGTGAAGGCGCTCCTCGGAGCGGGTCATGGCGTCCGTGGTCGGACCGGAGGTGTCGTAGCCGACGGTGGCGTCGCCGGAGGTGGTGTCGCGGCCGCTCGAGACCTGCGCGTGGCCTCCGCCGTAGTAGGCGTAGAGCGCGTCCTCCTCATCCGGGCTGAGCTCGCCGTCGTCGGCGATGCGCGGCGCATCCTTGACGAAGTCGCGGTCGAGGGGGAGGCGGAGGCTGCGGCCGTCCCAGTTCGCGCCGGACAGCGGCGCGAAGGACTCGGAGGTGCCGAAGAGGCCCGTCTTGACTGTCACCCAGGTGGGCTGCGCGGTGGTCTCGTCCAGGTACACCTGGCCGACCGTGCCGATCTTGCTGTCTCCGTCGCCGAGCACTGCTGCTCCGACGAGGTCGGTGGGGTCGTTCGCGTCGATCATGATCGTGCCTTCCGTCGCCGCTGGGGAAGCGGCGCTGCTGAACCCGCGCGCCCGTCGGATGACGGAGGCGGGAGTCGCGTCGGCGGTGCGCGGAAACGCGGCTCCGGGTACAAGACGGATCGACGACGCGGGTCGTCACGAATGCACGAGGACTCCCGGCTGACACTCAGGAAACGGGTGCGTCAGCCCACCCGGCCGATGCGCACGTCGACCGTCGCGGCGGACAGGTCCGAGTTCTCGGCGACGAACGCGCGGATCGCGTCGTGGGCGCGCAGGCACACGGTGGGCGCCGGCTCCTCATCGGTGACGCCGATGTACGCCGCGATGTCGAGGCCGTCGTCCGACTCGCTGACACTCACGAGGTGCGCCCCGGCGGGCTCGTTCTTGACGGCCTCGACGACTGCACTCACCACCTTCGCGAGCACGGGCTTCGTCGCGTAGACGGCGGTGACGCCGGGCACCTTCCGGAGCATCTGCGTAAGTCCGTAGGTGAGGTCGTCCGGAGTGCTGTACGACGTCATGCGTCGTCCTCCGGGTCCTTGTCGCGATCGCGCACGCGGATGCTGATCTCCTCCACGTTCAGCTCGGTGTGGGTGGCGAGGGTCCGGCCGATGTCCCTCCGCAGTGCGGGGAGCAGGTTGTCGGCGTCGGCACCCGTGTAGAGGGACACGTCGACACGGACGGTCACCGGCGAGCCGGGCGTCTCGACGTCGCCTTCCAGACGCGACTTCTCCACGAGGATCCCGTCGAGCTCGTCGCCTGCAGCGCGGACGAGGCCGCGCACCGCGCCCTCGGTGATGGCGAGCCGCGTGCGTGCGTCGTCGTGGGCGAGGGGGATGTCCCGCCCGGCGTGCGCCTGCACGCCGATCTGGTCGAGGATCGCCTTGAACCAGCTGGGCGCGCGCAGCGGAGCCGCGGCCGCTTCAGCCTCCATGACCTTGGGGGCGACGGCCCGCAGTCGGCTGAGCGCCGCCAGCGCGTGCTGCGCCGAGGCCGAGGACTCGATCCGCTCGTCGCGGGGCTGCCTGCCGGAGTCGAGGTACTCGCCGAGCTCCTCGAGGGTGAAGCCGTCGAGGTGCGCCGCGTCGAGAGCGGAATCTCCGCCGGCACCGGGCGGAAGGGTGGGATCGGTCATCGCCACGCCTCCATCTCACGGATCAGGGTCTTGCGGCTTCGGGCGAGCAGCCCGCGCACTGTCGACGGAGGGAGCTCGAGCTGCTCCGCGATCTCGTCGTAACCGTAGCCACCGACTTCGCGGAGCAACCAGCATCGGCGCTGATCCTCCGGAAGCGCCGACAGTGCGCGCGAGAGGGCGTCGTCGAGGGAGGACGCGGACGCCGCCTCCTCCGGGTCCCCGGTGTGGGAGGGCAGGTCGTGGTCATCGATGTCCGCGTGGTCCTTACGGGCACGCAGCCGGTCGATGCTCTTCCGCGTCACGATCTGCAGCAGCCAGCGCCGGACGGCCCCGAAGTCCTCCATGGTGGGCAGCTGCTGCCAGGCGACGATGAACGCCTCCTGGACCACGTCGTCGGTCTCGCTGTACGAGCCGAGCAGGCGGGCGGCATAGGCGCTGAGCAGCGGCTCGTAGCGGCGCATGAGGATCTCGAAAGCACGGATGTCCCCATCCGACGCGCGGCCCGCGAGGGTGCGGTCGTCAGCGTCGCCGAGCGACCGGTGGCCCGGAAGGGAGACCATGTGCGCCCTTCGTTCACGGACCGGCCTCCGGCTGGAGACCCTCACCAGGAATAGCACACCGCCGTGTCGCACATCGGAGCGGAGAGGCATGCCGCCCACCGCTCGGCCTTCGCGCTGCGGGCGGCACCCCCATACAGCGACCGGTGTGCTTGAATATGTCAATGGTCGACATAAGTCGCGGTTTGCCCGCGGGACCCACCGGCGCGAGCGACCTGCTTCAGATCCTCCGCGACGGCCGCCCGCGCACGCGCACCGAATTGGCGGCGCTCACCGGCATCGCCAGGTCGACCGTCGCCATTCGCGTGGACGCGCTCATGCGAGCCGGACTTGTCGAGCCGGCGGCGGACGCGACCTCGACAGGCGGCCGCCCCTCGGCCCAGTTCGCGCTCAACACCGCAGGCCGCTACGTGCTCGGCGTAGATGTGGGTGCGTCCCATGTCCGAGTGGGCGTGAGCGACCTCTCCGGGAAGCTGCGCGCGGAGGAGTCGAGCGCCCTCGAGATCGCCGAAGGGCCGGAAGTCGTCCTGGGCTGGGTCGTCGACGCCGGACTGCGCCTCCTCGACCAGTGCGGCGCCGCCCCGACGGACCTGCTGGCGGTCGGGGTCGGCCTGCCGGGTCCGGTGGAGCACAGCACCGGGCGGCCGATCAACCCGCCGATCATGCCCGGGTGGGACAGATTCGACGTGCCCGGCTGGCTGATGGAGCGACTCGACGTCCCCGTGCTCGTCGACAACGACGTGAACATCATGGCGCTGGGGGAGCACGGCCTCGCCTGGCCGGACACCGACCACCTCATCTTCGTGAAGGTGGCGACGGGCATCGGCTCGGGTGTCATCTCGGACGGACATCTGCAGCGCGGCGCGCAGGGCATCGCCGGCGACATCGGGCACGTGCACGTGTCACGCGGCACCGGAATCCCGTGCCGCTGCGGCAACCTCGATTGCCTGGAGGCGCTCGCCTCCGGCCCCGCGGTCGCGACTGTGCTGCGGGAGCGAGGACTGGAGGCGGCGAGCAGCGCCGACGTCGTCGAACTGGTGAAGCGCGGTGCCGTCGAAGCCGTGCAGGCAACCCGTCAGGCGGGCCGCGACCTCGGCGAGGTGCTCACCGCCTGCGTCAGCCTGATGAACCCGTCCGTGATCGTCATCGGCGGATCCATGGCCCGGGCGGGGGAGCACCTCATCGCAGGAGTCCGGGAGGTCGTCTACACGCGCTGCATGCCGCTCGCCACCCAGCACCTGCAGATCGTGCAGTCGAGGGCGGGCCGCAACGCCGCGCTGCTGGGCGCGAGCATGCTCGCGATCCAGCACGCGCTCTCCCCGGAGCGGATCGAGGCGATGGTGGCCTCCACATCCGCCCCGGGGGAGCTGGTGGGCTGAACGCCCGGCGCTGCTATTTGGTGCTGAACGCGGCGTCGAATGCCGCCGCCGACGGCTCGTAGGAGGACAGACGGCGGACGAACTCGAGGGCCTCGGGCGCGCCGATCAGGCGGTCCATGCCGGCGTCCTCCCACTCCACGGACAGGGGTCCGGCGTAGCCGATCGAGTTGAGGGCGCGGAACGAGTCCTCCCACGGCACGTCGCCGTGCCCGGTGGAGATGAAGTCCCAGCCGCGCCGCGGGTCCGCCCAGGGCAGGTGCGACGACAGACGTCCGTTGCGGCCGTTGTTCAGCCGCTTCTTCGTGTCCTTGCAGTGCACGTGGTAGATCCGGTCACTGAAGTCGAGGATGAAGCCGACCGGGTCGAGGTCCTGCCAGACCATGTGCGACGGATCCCAGTTGAGGCCGAACGCCTCCCGGTGCCCGATCGCCTCGAGCGTCCGGACGGTGGTCCAGTAGTCGTAGGCGATCTCCGACGGGTGCACCTCGTGCGCGAAGCGGACGCCCACTTCGTCGAAGACGTCGAGGATGGGGTTCCAGCGCGTCGCGAAGTCCTCGTAGCCGGCGTCCACCATCGCGGCGGATGCGGGCGGGAACATGGCCACGTACTTCCAGATGGACGACCCGGTGAAGCCGGTGACCGTCTTCACGCCGAGCTTCGCCGCGAGCCGGGCGGTGTTCTTCATCTCCTCGGCCGCACGCCGGCGGACGCCCTCGGCGTCGCCGTCGCCCCAGACCCGGTCGGACAGGATGTCGCGGTGCCGCTGGTCGATCGGGTCGTCGCAGACGGCCTGGCCCTTCAGGTGGTTGGAGATCGTCCAGACTTTCAGGCCGTTGCGCTCGAGGACGTCGAGCTTGCCCTGGACGTAGGCGTCGTCGTCCCAGCGCCACGGGTCGAGGTGGTCGCCCCAGCAGGCGATCTCGAGGCCGTCGTAGCCCCACTCGCCCGCGAGCCGCGCCACCTCCTCGAACGGCAGGTCGGCCCACTGGCCGGTGAACAGGGTGATCGGTCGAGGCATGGGTGCTCCTTGGTGTCGTGCGAGCGGACGGAAGTGCTCAGCTGGGGATGGTGGTCCAGACGCTTCCCGAGCCCGCGCTCTCCTCCACGGCCGCCAGTGCGCGCTGCACCTGCAGTCCGTCGGCGAAGGACGGGGTGGGCTGGACGCCGGAGGCGATGCCCTCCAGGAAATCCTTCGCCTGGTGGCTGAAGCCGTGCTCGTAGCCGATCATGTGGCCGGCCGGCCACCACGCGCCGACGTAGGGGTGCACCGGCTCGGTCACGAGGATCTTGGTGAAGCCCTGGGTCGCAGCCGGCGCTGTCGCGTCGTAGTAGCCGAGGGAGTTGAGGTCCTCCAGGTCGAAGGAGATGGCGCCGCGGGATCCCGCGACCTCGATCCGCAGGGCGTTCTTGCGTCCGGTGCTGAAGCGGGTGGCCTCGAAGCTGCCGAGCGCGCCGCCGTCGAACCGTCCGGTGAAGAGGGCGACATCGTCGACTGTCACCTGCCCCATCTCCTCCCCGCCCTTCCCGCCGAGACCCACGGTCTCCGCGAGGACCGGGCGCTCGGTCACGAAGGTGTCGAGGATGCCGCTCACGCTCGTGAGGTGCTGGCCGGTGATGAACTGGGCGAGGTCGATGGCGTGGGCCCCGATGTCGCCGAGGGCGCCGGAACCGGCGAGGTGCTTCTGGAGCCGCCAGGTGAGCGGGGCGGCCGGGTCGATGAGCCAGTCCTGCAGGTAGGCGGCTCGGACCTGGCGGATCTCGCCGACGGCGCCGCTCGCCACGAGGTCGCGAGCAAGGGTGGCCGCGGGGACGCGGCGGTAGGTGAAGCCGACCATCGCCTGCACGCCCCCGGCGGAGGCGGTGGCAGCAGCCGCGGCCATGCGCTCGGCCTCGTCGACGGTGTTAGCGAGGGGCTTCTCGCAGAGGACGTGCTTGCCGGCCTCGAGGGCGGCGATGGCGATCTCGGCGTGCGAGTCGCCGGGGGTCACGATGTCGACGATGTCGATGTCGTCGCGCTGGACGGCGTCCCGCCAGTCCGTGGCGGTCTCCGCCCAGCCCCACTTCTCGGCTGCAGCGGCGACGCCGCCCTCGTTGCGGCCGACGAGGAGCGTCATGTCGGGAAGTGCCGGGAGGTCGAAGAACCGCGGCGCGACCCGCCACCCCTGGGAGTGCGCCGCCCCCATGAAGCCGTAGCCGATCATCGCCACGCGGAGGTGCGGAGTGCCCATGGGGAGGATTCCTTGTCTGTGAGGAGTGGGAGGGGACGAAGGAGGGGAGCGCCGCGTGGGCGCTCCCCTCCTCGAACTCAGGACTCGAACGCGGTCGGCAGGTACTGCTCGACGTTGTCCGCGGTGACGACCGGCGCGTTCAGCACGATCCTGTTCGGCACCTCGATCTCGACCAGGTCGCTCATCGCCTTGCCCTGCGCCACCAGACGGGCGAGGCGGATGCCGTCCGCGGCCTGGGTCGACGGGTAGATGACGGTGGCCTGCAGCACGCCTTCGCCGCCCTGGATCTCGCGCATCGCGTTCGCCGAGCCGGCGCCGCCGACCATGAAGAACTCGTTGCGGCCGGCCGCCTCGATGGCGGCGAGGACGCCGAGGCCCTGGTCGTCGTCGTGGTTCCAGATGGCATCGATCTGCGGTGCCGCCGAGAGCAGCTGCGAGGTGACGGCCTCACCGCCCTGGACGGTGAAGTCGGCGGCGACGCGGTTGCTCACCTCGAGTCCGCAGTCGCTCAGCGCGTCCTCGAAGCCGCGGCTGCGGTCCTGCGTGAGCGGGAGCGAGTCGATGCCGGCGATCTCCGCGACGACGGCGTCCGGGTTGTCGCCGAGCTGCTCGCAGATGTACGTGCCGGCGCTGACGCCCATGCCGTAGTTGTCGCCGAGGATGGTGACGCGGGCGGCGAAGGGGCTGGAGAACTCGCGGTCGACGTTGATGACCGGGATGCCCGCCTCCATCGCCTGGATCGCGACCTCGGTCAGGGCTGCGCCGTCGGTCGGCAGCAGAACGATGGCGTCGACGCCGTCGTTGATGAAGCTCTCGACCTGGCTGATCTGGAGGTTGGCGTCGTTGGTGCCCTCGGCGACGCGGAGCTCCACGTCGGGGTACTGCTCGGCCTCCGCGATGGCCGCCGTGTTGATGGCACCGAGCCAGCCGTGGTCGGCGGCGGGGCCGGAGAAGCCGATGACGACGGTGTCGCCGCTCGCCTCGTTGCCCTCGGACGTGGCCCGTGTCGGCTCCTCTGCCGCGGGTGCGTCGGCGCCCGGGGTGCATCCTGTGATGAGGCCTGCCACCGCGAACGATGCCGCTGCCCCGACCAGGAACCTGCGGCGTGCTGCTGTGCTCGTCTGCATTCGAATCTCCCTCGATGTGATCGCTGAGCGTCCGCGCCTGCCGGCGTGGGCGCGATCGTCTCCCGGGAAGGAGGGGAATCGCTCATCGGCGCTGACGTTCGTCACCCTAGCAGGGCCGCGACGAGCGTCATGCAACTTTTCGATCTCGGTCGACATAACCGGATCCATCGGCATGGGCGCGCTTCCGCAGGGCCCCGATCGGGCCGGTCTCGGGGAACCCGCTCTGTGTTATGTTCCTCGCGTGATCAAAGTCGACCATTCTGCGTCATTACTGGACGTGACCGGTCTGACGAAGGCCTTCGCCGGA
>DATCMN010000168.1:0-8160 GCA_036563405.1 Naasia sp.
GTTCCAACCCGCGCTTCACTCTCTTCGACGAGACCCTGGTCACCCGCGTGCTGCTCGAGGACGGGCGCGCGGCGGGCGTCGAGGTGCGGGACCTCCGCACGGGCGAGGTCACGGGGGTGGCCGCCCGCTTCGTCGTCGTAGCGGCGGACGCCTTGCGCACGCCCCAGGTGCTCTGGGCGTCGGGGATCCGCCCCATGGCGCTCGGCCGCTACCTCAACGATCAGTCGCAGGTCGTGTTCGCGACACGGATCCGGGGAGTGGAGGACGCCGCCTCGGAGACGTCGGCTCCCGCCGAGGCGCCGTCCGCACGTGGCGACGGTGCCCTGACCGAGTACAGCGGGGTCAGCTGGGTGCCGTTCGTCGATGAGCTGCCGTTCCATGGCCAGGTGATGCAGCTGGACGCCTCGCCGGTGCCGCTCGCCGACGACGATCCTGTGGTGCCCGGCTCCATCGTCGGGCTTGGCTTCTTCTGCGCCAAGGATCTCCGGGCGGAGGATCGCGTCGAGTTCGCCGACGACGCCACCGACGCCTACGGCATGCCCGCTCCTCGGCTCCACTACATGCTCACGGAACGCGACCATGCCGTGCTCGACCGTGCCCGGACGGAGATCGCCCGGCTGGCGGCGGCCGTCGGCGACCCCATCGGCGACGGTCCGCTGACCCTGCCGCCCGGCGCTTCACTGCACTATCAGGGGACCACCCGGATGGGGCCCGCGGACGACGGGACGAGCGTGTGCGATCCCGACAGCCAGGTGTGGACGGTTCCGGGGCTGTTCGTCGCAGGCAACGGCGTCATCCCGACCGCCACCGCCTGCAATCCGACCTTGACCTCGGTGGCGCTCGCCGTGCGCGGGGCACGGCGGATCGCCGCCGACCTCGGTGCGTGACCTTGCTTCTGTCTGAAACCGACAATACAGTGATGAATACCGACAAAGACGTCCGCCGGTCGCCGCGACCGACGACGAGAACGAGGAGGTCGCGGTGATACCGGATCGCATCATCGAGCAGGGGACGCTCACCACAGACGGGTCCCGGACCGCAGTCGAGGTCCGGCTGCCCTGGTACCGGGCGCTGCCCGGCTCGTGCATCTCGGAGGCGTCGCTCACCGTCGACGGCACGCCGGCTCCCGCCGAGTCGCTCCGCTGGACGATGAACGGGAAGACCTTCCGGCTGGAGGAGCTCGCCGACAACCTCGACGAGTGGTGGTTCCCCACCGACTCCGCCGTGTTGTCGGGCGACCTGCCCATCGAGGCCGGCGCGGACGAGCACGCCGTCGACGTGGAGCTCAAGCTCTACATCCCCTACATCGTCACCGACCACGGAGTCCTCCGCATCGAGGAGCACGACACCAAGACCATGAAGGCGGCGAACCGATGAGCACCACCACCACCACCGAGCTCGGGGCGCCTATCCAAGGGGTCACCCTCTACAGCTTCACCCGTGCGTTCCACGCCCGGGAATACGACCTCGAGGGCCTGATCCGCGAGGTGGCGGCCGAGGGGTTCGGCCCGGGCCTCGAGATCATCGGCTTCTCGAGCTTCCGCGGCTTCCCGCAGCTCGACGACGACTACGTCGGCCGGTTCCGCGACCTCGTCGCGGAAGTCGACCTGGTCCCGACCTCCCTCGCCATCAACGGCGATGTCGGCCTCCGCCGCGACAGGCTCCTCACCCAGGACGAGCTGATCGAGTACATGACCCGGCAGATCGAGGCGGCGGCGAAGCTCGGCTTCGCCATCGCACGCGTGCAGATCTCTCTGACGCCCGACTCGATGGAAGCGCTGCTGCCCGTCGCCGAGCGCACCGGGGTCACTCTCGCGCTCGAGGTGCACGCGGACCAGCACGGCCGGCACGAGCGGGTCCTCGCCCTCCGTGACCGGTACGCCCAGCTGAACTCGCCGCTGCTCGGCTTCACCGCCGACTGGGGAGCGACTGTCACCGGCTTCGCGCCGTCGCTGCTCGAGGCCTACCGCCGGCGTGGGGCATCCGAGGAGCTGCTGCAGGCGGTCACCGAGCTGTGGGACCAGACGTTCCGCGACGGACCGCCCAACGACCAGGTGGAGCACGGGAAGCGCTTCGGCGCCTTCATCGGGCTCGCGCACAAGTTCGGCCGGCCCGACCTCGGCGTCGACTTCGGGATCAACGGCACCGGCCTGTTCGGGCCCGCGCCCATCGACACGTGGCAGGAGATCGCCCCGTTCATCCGCCACTGCCACGGCAAGTTCTTCGGCATCGACGAGAACGGCGAAGAGCCGTCGGTGCCGGTGCGCGAGCTCGTGCAGTTCCTCGTCGGCATCGGCTACAACGGCGCCATCTCGAGCGAGTACGAGGGCTGGCACTGGAACTACTGGCAGAGCCCGTTCGACATCATCCGCGGCGAGCAGGCCGTGCAGCGCTCCGCCGCTGCGGACGCCGGCTCCCGGATGGTCACCGACCCCGCCGAGGCGCGCTCCGCCCTCGCCACCCACCTCCGTCAGCCCGTCCGCGGCTGAACCCGAAAGGCACCCCATGACAGAAGAGAACGGCATCGCCGGGACCGGCATCGCCGGGACCGGCATCAAGCTCGGCATCACGCTCTACTCGCTCACCTCCGAGTGGGCGGCGGGGCATTACACGTTCGAGAGCCTGCTTCAGGAGGTCGCCGACCAGGGCCTCGGCCCCGGCGTCGAGTTCAACGGCGCGCAGATGCTCCGCACCTATCCGGACGTCGACGACGAGTTCGTCCGGATGTGGCGGGACGACCTCGACCGGCTCGGGCTCGAGCCGAGTGCCATCGGCACGAACCTCGACATGGGCCGGCGCAAGGACAGGGACATGACGCCCGACGAGGAGTACGACTTCCTGGCGGTCCAGCTGCGCACGGCCAATCGGCTCGGCTTCCACAAGGTGGTCATCCGATCCGCGGGGGAGGAGCTGCTGCGGCGCCTGCTGCCCCTGGCCGAGGAGTACGACCAGAAGCTCGGCTACGAGATCCACGCCCCGTCCGGACCCAACGACCCGAAGGTCGTCGCGATCCGGGAGATGTACGCCGAGCTCGACTCCGACCGGCTCGGCTTCACGGCCGACTTCAGCTCAACGATGCACAGCCTGTCGCCCACGCTGCATCGGACTCTCCGCCAGATGGGGCTGCCAGAGGAGCACTTCGCGGTCATGGAGGAGATCTGGCGGAAGCCGCTTCCCATGCACGAGCGCAACCAGGAGTTCGAGGACCACCTGCGGGCGCACGATTTCGACCCTGCGCGGCTCGGACCGTTCACCCGTCTCGCCTTCAACATGCACGGGCTGGTCGCACCGGAGGAGTGGCTCGACATCATGCCGCAGATCTTCCATGTGCACGCCAAGTTCTACGACATCGACGAGAACGGCGACGAGCCCGCGATGGACATCCCGCGCATCGTGCGGCAGTTCGTCGAGGGCGGGTACACCGGGTACCTCTCCAGCGAGTGGGAGGGGCACGCATTCGCCGACCTCGGCGAATCGGACCCCATCGACCTCGTGAAGAAGCAGCACATCCTCATGCGACGGGCGATCGAGTCGTCCGTCGTTCCCGCGGGAATCGAGTAGGGACTACTGATGGCCACACACAACTCGCTGTTCGCGGAATCCGACGTCCGCCGCCGCCCGGACGGCATCGCTGTCTCCGTGCAGCTCCCCTGGTACCGGAGCCTGTGGCTCTCGGCCGTCGACGACGTCAGCGCACGGGTCGACGGGCAGGAGATTCCGCGCGACCGCCTCCGCTTCGAGCTCCAGGGGCGCAGCTACACGATCGACGAGCTGCCCGAGCAGTGGGACACCCTCTGGTTCGTCGCCGACCGTCCGGACGTCGTGATCGCGCTCGACCGCGTGCCGGACGTCGGGGAGAAGATCACCGTCGAGGTCGTCCTGACTCTTCGGCTGCTCTACATGCAGATCGCTCCGCAGCGCTACGTCGGCAACCGCGTCCAGGTCGAGCGCGAGGTCGTCCTGGCCTGAGCGCCCGCCCTGCTGCGACGGCCCCTGGCCCCTCGGGTCGGGGGCCGTCGCGTGCGGGGGAACGCTTCAAGCGGCGGCGCCCTCCGCGAGGGCGTCGGCTGCGAGGGCCAGGTGCCGTTGTGTGATGTCGGTCGGGTCGTCGTCGAGCCACTCGTGGCCGCCCCACTCGCTGGTGAGTGTGCCGCGGAAACCGGAGCCTGCCAGCAGGCGGCCCAGATCGCGCAGAGGCCCGGTGACGCGCCCATCCTCATCGTCGAGGTCCCAGAACTTGAGGTGGAACCCGCCGACGAGGGGGAGCAGCCCCCGCAGGTCCTCGGCGGACGACCGGCCGAACCGGATGAGCAGGTTCATGTACAGGGTGTGCACGGCGGGCGGCACCCCGCCCGAGCGCAGCAGCGCGCCGACGGCACCCGCGGTGTCCGGGGACCGCCAGTCGGCGGCCAGGCGGGCGAGCAGCCCGGCCGGCACCCCGCTCGCGGCGAGCCGCGCCAGGTAGCTCGGAGGCAGGGCGGGCATCAGCATGCTGATGTCGACCAGGACGCGGACCCGAGGATCGGCGAGGTCTGCGATCGCCTGCAGCGCGGGAGCGACGGACGGGCTCTCCGGGTGCTGCTGGCCCTGGATCTCCTCGAAGAGGATCAGGTCGAGGTCGTGCAGCAGCGGCTGGAGGCGGGCGACGAGGGAAGGGCCGGCCTGGCCCAGAGGGAGCCGGACGCCCCTCGCGCCGAGACGGGATGCGGCACGCAGCTGCGGTGCGAGGAACGCGAGCCGCTCCTCCTCGGACCGGCGCATCGTGGGCGAGACGAAGTCGTCGAGGCTCGCACCTAGAATCGCGATGGACCCGCCGGACTCGGTGATCGAGCCGCGCAGCGCGTCCACCTCTCGCTCGTTCGGCGCGGGGTAGGAGCGCAGCACCTGCCCGGCCTCCAGCTCCAGAGTCGATGCGACACCCGCCGCGACGATGCCCGCGACGATCGCCGCGGCCGGCCGCCGCGCCTCGACGATTTCGGGCGTCCAGTTGAAGGAGCTCGCTGCGAGTATCCAGCCGTCCGGGAGCGTGCGCGGCGCGGTCATGCGACGTCCCGGGCGACGCTAGGCGCCTCGGAGGCGTCGAGGAGGAGGTTCGCCGCCAGATGCAGGGGGAGCACGAGGGGAGCATCAGGCCCGGCCTGCAGGTAGGGCACCATCAGGCGCAGGTCGACCGTGACCGCATGTGAGCCGGGGGCCAGTGGCCGGGCGCCGGCGAGCACGAGCCGGTCCTGCAGGAACCACCAGGCGTCGTGGCCGGTCAGGTCCCCGGGCGGTACGTGCGTGCCGTCCAGCGAGACGGTGAGCTCGGCCGGGTCGAGAGGGACGCCGTCGATCCCGACGCCGAGCTCGAGGACCGCAGACAGCGGCATCGACCGGATCCAGGGCAGCCCGACCCGCAGTTCGAAGCCCGAACCCGTGGAGCTCAGCGCATCGGCGCGCAGCGGCGACCGCGGGGGAGGAGGAGGCTGTTCGGTCATGGCTCTCCTTCGAGCAGGGCGACAACTTCTGTCGTGAATCTACATCGAAATGCGCGGAATCGAAATAAGTCAGCCGGCGAGCATGGCCGGTTCGCCGCGGATCGCCTGGACGCTGGGATTGCCGTCCGCGAACCAACGCGGGAAGGTCACCTCGAACAGCTGCTCGCGCACCATCTCCGCGCCGCCACGGAGAGGTTCACGCATGTCCTCCACGGACCGCTCGATCCGGAGGTCGCGCGTCGCGAGAGGAAGGGACAGCTCGTAGACCCGCTGGCGGACCTCCGCGAGGTAGACCTCGCCCGCCCCGGCGGCGACGGCCCCGCCCAGCACGATAGTGCTGGGATTGAACATGTTCACGAGGGACGCGATCGCCTGACCGAGCACCTTCGCAGAGCGCTGCACCAGCGAGATCGCCAGCGCGTCCCCGTGCACGGCGGCCCGCGCGATCAGCTCGGGCGTGATGCTCTCGCCCGCCTCCTGGGCGCGTGCCAGCCGACCCGAAGCCCCGCTCGCCAGAGCGTGCTCGGCGTCGCGCACCAGGGCCCAGCCGCCCGCGACCGCCTCCAGGCAGCCGACCTTCCCGCAGCGGCACGCATCCTCGGAGTCGCGCACCCTCTCGTGGCCGATGTCGCCCGCCGCTCCGTTCGCGCCCCGGTGGATGCGGCCCCGTGACAGCAGGCCGGCGCCGATGCCGGTGCCGACCTTGACGTAGATCAGGTCCGAGCGATCCTGGCTTCGCCGCGCCCGTTCGGTGAAGGTCAGCAGGTTGACATCGTTGTCCACCCAGGTGGGCGCCGAGTACTGCTCTTCGAATCGGCTCCGAATGTCGAAGCTGTTCCAGCCGGGCATGATGGGGGGAGCCACGGGCCGCCCGGTTGCGAAGTCGACGGGACCGGGGACGCCCACCGCTACTCCCCAGACGGGCAGGGTCGTGTTCCGGCCGAGCAGCTCGTCGAGCAGCGCGGTAGCCGTGTCGAGGGTCTCCTCCGGGCCGCGGGAGATGTCCCAGGCCTGATGGGTCGAATCGAGGACGTCGCCGTCGAGCGCGGTGATGCCGACGTGGATGTGCAGGGCGCCCAGCGCGCAGACGAGGATGAGGCCGCGGTCGGCGCGGAAGCGGAGGATCCGGGGCGCGCGGCCACCGGACGACGGGCCGAACTCGCCGTCCTCGAGGTAGCCCATCTCGATGGCCTGGTCGATCCGCTGGGTGACGACGCCGCGACCCAAGCCGGTGACGCGCCCGATCTCAGGACGGGTGATCGCCTCGCCCAGCCGCACGAGGTTCACGACGCGGAGAAGGCTGGTGACCTCGTCGGTCTGCGCGCCGAACCGGAGGGACGATTGCCTGGCCATGGTTGATTTTGACATAACCGGGGGTACCTTGCGTCCCCCTGGGAGGGGTGATAGGCATGCCGCACGCAAGCTTGTGCGCGATCGGCGCAGAAGCGGAGGGGGATCGATGGCGCTCGGCGTGGGTCTGATCGGGTCCGGACCCGGCGTCTCGGCCCTCCACCTGCCCACTCTCGCTCGACTGCCCGGCCAGTTCGCTGTCGCCGGCTTCACCGACTCGGGGAGCGGGCGTGCCCGGGTGCTTGCCGATCGATGGCAGGTGCCCGTCGCGGCCGACGTGGCTGCGCTGGCCGCCCACCCGTCGGTCGACGTGCTGGCCGTCTGCAGTCCGCCGCAGCTGCACGCCGCACACGTGCTGGCGGGCATCGAGGCCGGCGTCCGGGCCATCCTGTGCGAGAAGCCGCTCGCCATGACCGAGGAGGAGGCCCGGGCCGTGGTCGACGCCGCCCGGGACTCGGGCGTCGCGCTGCTCGTCGGGACCAACCACCTGCACGACTCCGCGTGGCGCCGGGCCAAGCACCACCTCCTCCGCGAAGGCGCCCGGGTGAGGACCATCGGTGTCGCGGTGGCGCTGCCGCCGAACTCCCGGTACCACGAGCTCGTCACCCAGTACGGGTCTCCCGCCGCCGCTCCGCCCCGCCGCCCCCCGGACCTGACGGACCCCGCCGTGGCGGCCGATGTGGTGCGCCAGCTTGTGCTCGGGCTCGCCATCCACGACCTGCCCGCGGTCCGCGACCTCGTGCCGTCGTTCGAGGCGGTCGACTTCGCCAGGTTCCTCCCTCCCATCGGGTTGGTCGTGGGGTTCCGCGCGAGCGGCGTGCCCGTGCAGCTCGCGGCAGTGATGCTCCCCGACGGCCCCGACGCGACCTGGACCCTGACCGTCGGCACCTCGCTCGACCAGCTGGAGATCGCCTACCCGCCCGCATTCGTGCACGCCGGCTCGGCAACCGTGCGTGTGCGAGCCGCCGACGGCCGGGTCACCGAGTACGCGGCCGACGCGGAGGACAGCTACGTCAGCGAGTGGCGTGCACTGCACGCCCTCGCCGAAGGGGAGCATCCCACCGAGTACGACGACCTCCTGGACGACGCCCTCTACGCGATCGCCGTCGCCGACGGCGCTTCCGCCCGGATTTGGGAGGCGGCGCGATGAGCGCCGCGCGCGTGTGGACCGAGGAGCCCGCCTACCGGACGGCCGTCCGGGAGCTGCCCGAGGACGCGGTGCTCGCCGACTCTCCCGAAGACGCCGATCTCGTCGTCCGGCTGAGGAGCGACGGGCTGCGCGAGATCGAGGGTCCGCGCGGCCTCGTCGTCGACCGCCCCCGCGTTCGCCGGG
>DATCMN010000180.1:0-2077 GCA_036563405.1 Naasia sp.
CCGCTGGTGCCTGAGCCGGATCAGGAGCGTCCTCGACGAGCCCGGCCGACACAGGGTCGAAACGCGGATGGATGCGGTCGGGCTCGACCTCGCGGACTGCTTTGTGGACGCGATCGAGATTGACCGTGCGTCCCGGGAGGGCTTTGCGGCGCTCGCCACCGAGCGGCTACGGGCACTGGCCGCGCTATATGCCGGCGACCTCCTCGAAGGGCTGGAACTCGACAGGCAGCCGGCCTTCGACAGCTGGCTCGTCGCGCAGCGCCGCCGGTTCCGCGACTGCCGCGCCGCGGTGCTGGAGCAGCTCGCCGGGCGGCTCCCGGACGAGGAGGCGTCCGGCACCCTCGACCAGTGGATTCAGCTCGTCCCGTTCGACCTCCACCCTCACGAGGCCGCCCTGACCGCGCTTGCCCGGCGCGGCCGCATTCGGGAAGGGGAGGAGCACCTCGCGGCGACGGCCCGGCTGTTCGAGGCCGAGGGCCTCGACATCGCGCCTCTCCGCGACCTGTGGCGCGCGGCACGCGCCCGAGCGGACGGCGCGCCGCGGATATGGAACGCCACGGCCCCCTCGACGCCTCCCCCGGCCGGCGCTGCCACAGAGAGCGCCACCACTGAAGCCCGCCGGGCTTCCATTGCGGTGATGCCGTTCGCCGACCTGACGGCAGGGCCGGGCCTTCCCGGCGGGCTGGCCGACGGCTTGGTCCACGACGTGATCACGCGTCTGGCAAAGCTGCGTAGTCTGTTCGTGATCGCGCAGGGCACCGTGTTCGCGCTCCGCGAGCGGGGCGTCGCCCCGACGGAGGCGGGCCGGATGCTCGGCGTGGACTACGTCGTCGGCGGGTCGGTCCGGCGCCGGGGCCGCCGCCTCACCGTCGCGGTCGAGCTCGCCGAGGTGCGGAGTGCCCGGATCATCTGGGCGGAGGTCTTCGACGAGGCCGACGACGCCTTCCTGGTCCTCGACGAGATCGGCGACAGGACGGTCGCGTCCGTCGCGGGCGAGATCGAGGCGGTCGAGCGCAACCGCGCGGTGCTCAAGCCGCCGGGCTCGCTCGACGCGTGGGAGGCGCACCACCGCGGCCTCTGGCACATGTACCGGTTCAACCGGACCGACAACGAGCGGGCCCGGCACTTCTTCGAGGTGGCGCTGCGCCTCGACCCGACCTTCTCGCGCGCCCACGCCGGCCTCTCCTTCACGCACTGGCAGAATGCCTTCCAGGGCTGGGCGGACCGCCTTGAAGAGACCGAGCGGGCCTACGCCGCGGCGGCGCGGGGCCTGATGGCCGACGACCGCGACCCCGCCGCGCACTGGGCCATGGGCCGCGCGCTGTGGCTGCGGGGGCGCCACGACCAGTCCGTGGGCGAGCTCGACCAGGCCGTGGCGCTGAGCCCGAATTTCGCGCTCGGCCACTACACCCTGGCCTTCGTGCACTCGCTGACCGGCGACCCGGGCGTCGCCGTCGCGTCGTCCGACCACGCGCACCGCCTCAGCCCCTTCGACCCGCTGCTCTTCGGCATCCTGGGCGCGCGCGCCATGGCGCTCCTGCGCCTCGGCCGCTTCCAGGAGGCCGCCGACGCGGGCGTCAAGGCCGCCGCCCGCCCGAACGCCCACGCGCACATCCTGGCGATCGCCGCCGTCTCCCTTGGGCTCGCCGGCCGCCTCGACGAGGCGCGCATCCACCTTGCCGCCATGCGCGGGGCGCTGCCGCGCTACCGCGTCGACGATCTCGTCACCGCGATGCGGCCCACGCCGGAAGGCGAGGGGCTGTTCCGGGAGGGCGCCCGACGCATCGGCCTCGCGTGACCCGCCCGGTTCGCCATCCACGCCGCGCAACCGGCGACTTCGCCAAAGGGCGCTCGGAGGAAAGGCGGGAGGTGGCCGGAGAACGGACCCGCTATCGCGGGATTGGTCCTGTTTGCACTGGCGCGCTACCGCGTCGATAGACGGTCATGAATGTGAGCGGGCCCAGGCCCGAGCCGACGCTGGGAGCTCCCCGATCCCGAGGAGCTCCCCATGCCCCATCTCCCTCCCGCAACCTCCGGCAGCCTGCGTGAGCGCTTCGTCGCTGACATGGCCGTGCGT
>DATCMN010000188.1:0-7350 GCA_036563405.1 Naasia sp.
ACACGACCGACGATGACCCGCTGTTCGACGACGACCTCGCCGACGCCCGCACCCCTGCACAACGGCGCCTCGACGCCCTGGTCGCGATGGCCGTCACGAGCCTCCGCGCCGATACCGGCGAGATGTCGGGGATCGCGGCGACGGTGCTGGTGACGATGGACCTCGACGCTCTCACCACGGGCATCGGCACCGCGACCGTCGCCGGCGTGGACACGCCGATCAGCGCGTCCGCTGCCCGTCGGCTCGCGTGTGACGGACGGATCATCCCCATCGTCCTCGGCGGACCCTCCCAGCCACTCGACATCGGCGCCGGCCGGCGCCTCTTCACCGAGTCCCAGCGGCTCGCGATGGCGATCCGCGACCAGGGGTGCATCTGGCCCGGCTGCACCGAGCCACCCAGCCGATGCCAGGCCGCCCACATCGCCCCGTGGCGGTGGGACGGCCCCACCGACATCCGCAACGGGGCCCTGCTCTGCCCGTTCCACCACCGCCGGTTCGACAACGACGACTGGCGACTCGAAGAGCGGGACGGGCAGCGGTGGCTGATCCCGCCACCCTGGGTCGACGCCCTCCGCCGACCACGCCCCGTCGGACGACCAGCACCACGTGGCTGACCGCGAGCGGACCACTGAGCCACGATCGGGGGCTCCCCGCTCCTCGTTCCCGGGTGTAGGTTGCCCTACACGCCCGGCCGCGCCCCCAGTGATCCCGCCTCACGGCGGAATGTCAGGAACGGGGAGCAGGTTGGGACATTCCACGTCGGAAGGAGCTCATATGAATGCCGAGATCCACGGGGCCCGATGAAGAAGATGCCCGACCGCCCGCGAGGGTGATCGTCGAGGCATTTCCAGCCTCCGTCCGAGAAGCGGCTCCGGCAACGCCGGGGCCGCTTCTCCATGTCCCGACGGGCTCAATGCAGGGCGGCGTCCGGGGGCCCGACTCGCCACGCACTGAACGCGACAGTCAATCCCGGCCGCGTCGGCGCGCACACCATCGGCCCGGCCGTCGCCGCCGCGTCCGGAGCCAGCGGCACCACCCGGACCAGCCGGAACGGCTCGTTTCCGGATCGCGCCCGGATCGTGAGTGCGTCCCCGGCACGGCTGGCCCGGATGGTCACCCGGGTCCCCTGCCAGTCCGGCACCGGCGCTACCGACCAGTCCGATCTCCCCGCCGTCACGACGGCGCCCACCTGCAGCACCCCGTCCCCGAACTCGACACCGGCCTTCACCCAATGCTCGTCGTCGACCCGGACGAAGATGCCCGCCTGGTCGAACTGCTCGGGGAACTCGGCGAGGAACTCGACCTCCATCGCGGCCTGCTCCGGGAAGGGAGCAAGGAGCGCGTGCTCGGTGTCATGCACGAACCCGTAGGAGGTGTGCCGCCACGCGTCGCTGCCCTCGACGGCTGTGACGCGCAACTCGGTGCCCGCCTCGGCGACGCTCAGAGGCGGGGTGGTCCAGGTCCCCTCGTCCCAGCGGATCGTGCGAGCGCTTCCGGTGTCGGGCA
Source organism: Naasia sp. (assembly GCA_036563405.1). Taxonomy (GTDB): domain Bacteria; phylum Actinomycetota; class Actinomycetes; order Actinomycetales; family Microbacteriaceae; genus Naasia. The sequence goes on from DATCMN010000188.1 coordinate 1,507, forward strand.
TTCCCCCATCCTGACGGGCCGCAGGTTCGCGCTCTCCCCAGAACCTCCCGCGTCGGCTCCTGCTCAGTCCTCGTCGATCGGGTACCGGACGGCGCAGTCGAGGCGCGCCATGGCGAAATCGAGAGTGCGCGAGTCCACCCCTGGACCGGCGACCACCTCTCCCGTCGAGGTTGCCGACGCGTCCTGGCCGTGGTCGGCCATGCAGAGCCGGACGAGCAGGGCCCGGCTGTCGCCTGTGGGGTCGAGGATCGCGTCATCGTGCTCGCTCCGCAGGATGCCCTTCGGGCCCCACGAGTAGCGGGTGCCTCCGGCGCCCGGCTCGTCCACCTCGAGCCGGATGCCGTCCCGGCGGAAGTCGCCGCCGGGAGCACATTCGATCCGTCTGGCGGCCGCCAGGCAGACGACGCTCCCATCCGTGAACGCGAACGCCGAGACCCCGCGCCCCTCGAGTCGGCGCAGTGACGCGAACAGCGCGGCGCCGTCACCCGGCTCGGCGGAGGCGGTCGCGCCGGCCGCCACGGCGTTCGCGACGTCGAGGGGAGCGTTCCGGTCGCGATCGGTCTGAGCCCGCTCGAAGACCTCGAGGGAGCTCGGCTCGAGCGCCGACGGGATGAGGAATGCAGTGAGCAGGGCACCGGCGAGTGCCCCGCCGGCGAGCGCCCACCGCCGCGCGAGCCGTCCCCGGGCCGTCTCGGGGGGCAGGTGAGGCCGGTCCCCGTCAGAGGGCGGCGCCGCGTCCTCGGGGACCCGATCCTCGAAGGGGCTGACCCGGTGAGCACCAGCGGATCGAGCTCCAGCGGGCTGGGCGTCCGCGACCGGAGCCGGGATCCGGGCGAGCTCCTCGAGGGCGAGGCGGCGCTCCTCCTCCGTGGCGCCACGCCCGTAGGCCCGCCGCTCCAGCTCGCGCCGAGCGGCGGCATTCTGCCCGCCGTCGGGGCCGGAGACGTCGACACCTGCCACGGCTACAGGGTCGCATCGCTCCTGCGCCGGGCCAAGGGCTCAGCTGCGCCCGGGCAGCATTCCCTTCAGCCGGCCGATCATCGAGCCGGGTGCCGCGACAGCCGGGGTGGTGACCCGCTGCTGCTCCCCCTGCTGCGCGGCGAGCACGATCAGCACCGCGGTCAGCACCGGCGGAACCCACTGGAGGATCCTCTGCTGGCTCTGCGCGGTGCTCATCTCGCTGGATGTGCCGGCCGACGGCTCGTTCGCTCCGGCGGCCGGCTCCCCCGCGTGCTTCGACTGGACCTGGCCGACGATGCCCGAGTAGACGGAGGCCGCGCCTGCGGCGAGTGTGATGGCGGTCTTGACGGCGGCGCTGACGCGCCCCTCGCCCTGCACGAGCAGCCGCTCCTTGTCGTTCGCCAGCATGCCGACGCTGCCCACCGCGTGGGCCACCATCGAGCCGATCAGCACCGGCGACCACTTCATCCAGCCGGCGGAGGAGACGCGTGTGCGCTCCCGAGGGTCCTGGGCAGCCGCCGCGCCGCCGTTGAGGCCGATGGCACCCATCAGCGTTCCGCCGAACCAGGAGGCGAGCCCGATGTCGTGCAGGCTGCGGACGATCGTCGATGTGGTGGTCATGGGAGCTCCTCGGGTCGTGCTCGCGGGCCGCGAGCCGTGCCAGTGTCTCTTCCGCTCCTGAGCGGAGCGCGGGGCTTGACAGGCATCCGGCCGCCCGAATCGGGGTTCCCGCCCGGACGATGCGGGGCTAGCCTTCCCGCATGTGCCGGAACATCCACACCCTCCACAACTTCGAGCCTGCCGCGACCGATGACGAGGTCCATGCCGCTGCGCTCCAGTTCGTGCGCAAGATCAGCGGCTCGACCAAGCCGTCGAAGGCGAACGCCGAGGCGTTCGACCGGGCGGTGATCGAGATCGCCCACATCACCCGCCACATGCTGGACGAGCTCGTGACGAACGCCCCGCCGAAGAACCGGGACGAGGAGATCGCCAAGCTCAAGGAGCGGTCGCTGCAGCGCTTCGCGCAGGCGGGCTGACGCCGAAGGGCATCAGCCGTCGGCGGCGGCCAGCTGACCGCAGGCGCCGTCGATCTCCTTGCCCCGGGTGTCCCGCAGGGTCGTCGGGATGCCCGCGGCGTTGAGGCGGCGCACGAACTCGTCCTGGACGTGCGGCTCCGAGGCGGTCCAGATGGAGCCGGGCGTCGGGTTCAGCGGGATGGGGTTCACGTGCACCCAACCGCGGCCCCGGGACAGCAGCTTCTGCGCCAGCAGGTCGGCCCGCCAGCCGTGATCGTTCATGTCCTTGATCAGCGCGTACTCGATCGACACCCGCCGGCCGGTCTTCTCGAAGTAGGCGCGGGCGGCGTCGAGCGCCTCGTCGACCTTCCACCGTGAGTTGACCGGGATCAGCTCGTCCCGGAGCTCGTCGTCCGGCGCGTGCAGCGACAGCGCGAAGGTGACGGGGACGTCCTCTTCGGCGAGCTTCCGGATCGCGGGCACCAGACCGACAGTCGAGACGGTGATGTGGCGCGCACTCATGCCGAGCCCCTCCGGCTGCGGTGCGACCATGGTGCGCACGGCGTGCATCAACCGGTTGTAGTTGGCGAGCGGCTCCCCCATGCCCATGAACACGATGTTGCTGACACGTTCGGGCGTCGTCTCGCCCTTCTTCTTGCCGCCCAGCTCGCCCTGCGCGAGCGCGCGGTTGGCGCGCACCACCTGGTCGAGGATCTCGGCGGCCGACAGGTTGCGGGTGAGTCCCGCCTGCCCGGTGGCGCAGAACGGGCAGTTCATGCCGCAACCCGCTTGCGACGAGACGCAGAGGGTGATGCGCCCGGGATAGCGCATGAGGACCGACTCGACGAGTGCGCCGTCGTGCAGCTTCCAGAGGAACTTGATGGTGTCGCCCCTGTCGGTGGCGAAGCGGCGCAGCTCCGTCATCAGCGGCGGCAGCAGCCCGTGCACGAGCTCCTCGCGGCCGGCCGCGGGCAGATCCGTCATGTCGGCCGGGTCAGAGGTGAAGTGCGTGAAGTAGTGGGTCGCGATCTGGCGGGCGCGGTACGCAGGCATTCCCAGTTCGACGAGACGCGCCTTCCGTCCGGCGGCGTCGAGATCGGCGAAGTGTGCGGGCGGCTTGCCGCGCTTCGGTGATGCGAACTGCAGCAGCGGGCGGCCATCCTCGCCGAGCTGCTGGGACCAGCCCTCCGTGGCGGGACGCACCTGGGGGCGCGCGTCGACGGGGAGGATCTCGGGGGGCATGCCCTCAAGGGTACGGGAGCGGCGACGGCGGAGGGCGGGCGGCCCGTCGACGGCCGGCGCTAGGCCGGCGGCGGCGACCAGGGCGGCGTGGAGTAGCGGCTGGCCGCCTCGGCCCCTGCGAGGCGGAGCCAGCGCAGGGGGTCGGCCAGCGCCTCGGCCGCGCTCGGAGCGAGGTCCACGAGGCCGAAGGTGTCGGCGACCCGGCCGTCGGGCAGGACGGCGAATGCGTCGACCCGCCCCGCGATGACCATGGCCCGCACCTGCCGAGGGAGGCTTCGGAGCACGTTGCCGACCACCTTGCCGCCGAACGACGTCTCGTCGAACCGTCCCTCCCCGGAGATGACCACATCAGCGCCCGCCAGCGCGCGGGTCAGACCGGACAGCTCGGCGACCGCCGGCGCCCCCGGAACGATGCGAGCGCCCCAGAGGGCGGCGAAGCCGTAGGCGGTGCCGCCCGCTGCACCCGCGCCCGGCTCGTCCGGGCGCCCGTCGGCGAGCGCGGCGAAGCGGGCGAGCCCCGCCTCCAGCCGCTCGACGTCGTCCGGCCGCGCCCCCTTCTGCGGTCCGAAGACGGCGGCTGCTCCCGTCGGGCCGAGCAACGGGTTCGTCACGTCGGTGAGCAGTCGCACGCCGCCCGCCGGGACAGGGGGCAGCGCGGCGGTGTCCAGCTCGGCGAGATCGACGAGCGCCGCGCCGCCGTCCGTGCACTCCGCCCCGGTCGAGTCGAGGAGGCGCAGGCCGAGCGCGGCCAGCGCGCCCGCGCCGCCGTCGGTGGAGGCGGAGCCGCCGAGCCCGATGGTGAGAGAGGTCACGCCGGAGGTGAGCGCAGCGCGGATCACCTCGCCGAGTCCCCGGGTGGTGGCGGTCAGCGGTGCGGGCGCCGCCATCAACGGCAGTCCCGAGCTCTCGGCGAGCTCGACCACCGCCTGGCGGCCGGGCAGTTCGAGCCAGCGGGCCGCCACCGGGCGGCCGTCCGGGCCGGTCACGGGGACGGTGTGAACCACCGATGCGGGATTCGCTGCGGCCAGGGCGTCCAGGGTGCCCTCGCCGCCGTCCGCCTGCGGGATGAGGATCAGCTCGTCGCCGGGGCGCACCTGCCGCCAGCCGTCGCCGATCGCATTCGCCGCGTCGGCCGCGGTCGCGCTTCCCTTCAGGGAGTCGGGAGAGATGACGACCCGTGCCACGCCGCCACCCTATCGGCGGGAGGTCGGCTGCCTCGGGGAATGTGTCACGCTCCGGGACAGTGCAGGCGCGTCGGCGTCAGCCCGGTGCTGCGCTCGATCCGGTGCGCGGCCATCGGCGCCCCGCAGAGCGGGCACCTCGGGTCGGCCTGCGGAACATACGGCGCCTCCTTCTTCCCGCGCCCGATACCCACCTGGGCCGCCCCCGAGAAGTTGTAGACGAAGCGGTTCCAGCGGTTCCAGAAGCCGGGAAGCCCGAGATAGGGGTTCGTGATGTCGCGCCTCGCCATGATCCTTAGTGTACTAACGATCACGGTCGTCGCGGCCAGCCATGGTGATCGGGGGCGGGAGCCGGTCGCGACACCTCCCCGGGCGTCCGGGCCGGTAGCGTCGTCCGCGGGGAGGACACCGACATGACCGCCGTCCAGGACGACACCGCAACCCGGCCCGAGGGCCGGATCAGCCGCTTCTTCGAGATCGCCGCACGAGGGTCGTCCGTCGGGGCGGAGATCCGAGGCGGGATTGTCACGTTCGTGGCGATGGCCTACATCGTGATCCTCAACCCGATCATCCTGTCCGGCGGGACGGACGTCGACGGCGGCACCCTCGCCTTCGACCAGGTGGGCGCCGTGACCGCGCTGACCGCCGGGGTGATGACGATCCTCTTCGGTCTCGTCACCCGTCTGCCGTTCGCGTTCGCCGCGGGACTCGGCATCAACTCGTTCCTCGCGGTGAGCGTCGTCGGCCAGGTGACCTGGCCGGAGGCGATGGGTCTCGTCCTCATCAACGGCCTCCTCATCGTGCTCCTGGCGGCGACGGGGCTCCGGAAGCTGGTATTCGACGCCGTGCCACTGGCGCTGAAGACGGCGATCACCGTCGGCATCGGTGTCTTCATCGCCTTCATCGGTCTCGTGAACGCCGGGTTCGTGACGAGCACCGGTGCGGGTTCGCCGCCGGTCGGGCTGGGCGTCGGCGGCTCCGTCGCGACTGTGCCGACCCTGCTCTTCGTGCTGACCCTGCTGATCTCCGCCGTTCTCATGGTGCTGCGCGTGAGGGGAGCGATCCTGATCGGCCTCACCGCCGGGACCGTGCTGGCCGTGATCGTGGAGGCGATCTGGAATCTCGGCCCGCGCTTCGGCGACGACGGCGACGTGAACGCCCAGGGCTGGGGCCTCACCGTGCCGGAGGTGCCCTCGAGCCTCGTGAGCCTGCCCGACCTCGGGCTTCTCGGTCAGGTCAGCCTCGGCTCCTTCGAGCGCATCGGCGCCCTCGCCGCGATCATGCTCGTCTTCACCCTGCTGTTCACCAACTTCTTCGACGCGATGGGCACCTTCACGGGCCTGTCCCGAGAGGCCGGCCTCGCCGACCGGGCCGGGGACTTCCCCCGGCTGCGGTCCGCCCTCATCGTCGAGGGTGTCGGCGCCGTGGCGGGCGGCGCGACGTCA
>DATCMN010000189.1:0-6265 GCA_036563405.1 Naasia sp.
TCGACGGCATGGTTTGGCACCTCGATGTCGGCTCGTCGCATCCTGGGGCTGGAGTAGGTCCCAAGGGTTGGGCTGTTCGCCCATTAAAGCGGTACGCGAGCTGGGTTTAGAACGTCGTGAGACAGTTCGGTCCCTATCCGCTGCGCGCGTAGGAAATTTGAGAAGATCTATCCCTAGTACGAGAGGACCGGGATGGACGAACCTCTGGTGTGTCAGTTGTTCTGCCAAGGGCACCGCTGATTAGCTACGTTCGGAACGGATAACCGCTGAAAGCATCTAAGCGGGAAGCCGGCTTCAAGATGAGATTTCCATCCCTTAGGGGGAGAGGCTCCCAGTAGACGACTGGGTTGATAGGCCGGATGTGGAAGCAGGGACTAAAGACCTGTGCAGCTGACCGGTACTAATAAGCCGATAACTTGACAACACTTATATGCGTATGAATCGCAGACTGTTGCTCGCGTCCACTTTGTGGTTCTCGATGTACGGGAACCGTCCCCGCCAGGGGACACATGGTTTTGAAGCACATCCATAGTGTTTCGGCGGCCATAGCGAGAGGGAAACGCCCGGTCACATTCCGAACCCGGAAGCTAAGACTCTCAGCGCCGATGGTACTGCGGGGGCGACCCCGTGGGAGAGTAGGACACCGCCGGACTTACTTCGAGAATGGTCACCCCGTGCTGGGGTGGCCATTCGTCGTTAAGCGGCCGAGCACGCGCCGTAGACTGGGAAGGCGCCGCGACGGCGCTGCGATCCCGGTGCGCGTTCTGCGCGGGATCCCGAGCGGGCCGCGCGTGCTCGTGTCGACGTGCAGGAAGCGAGACTTGGCCGTGGCGGATACGCCGAACTCCGATCGACCCGACGACGAGCAGAGGCGACCGCACCGCGGTGGCCGCCGGCCGTCGGACGGCCCGCAAGGTGGCCGGAGCGACGGACCCCGCCGCGACGCCGGCCGGGGCGACCGTCCTGGCAGCGACCGTCGCGGAGGTCCCGCATCGGGGGAGCGTCGCGGCTTCGGCGCCGGCGGACCCTCCGGGGATCGGCGCGGCAGCTCCGGTCGTCCCGCTTCCGGCGACTCCCGTCCCTTCCGCGGCAGCGATGACCGCCCTCGACCCAGTGAGGGGCGTCCGCCTGCCGGCGACCGGCGCCCGCCCTCTGGTGACCGGCCCTACACCGCCGATCGTGGTCCCGCGTCTGGCCGCGATGGTGCCTCTGGCGGTGACCGTAGGCCGTATGGCCGCGATGGTGCCTCCGGCGGTGACCGCAGGCCGTATGGCGGCGATCGCGCTTCGGGCGGCGATCGGAAGCCCTTCGGCGGCGATCGCGCCTCGGGGGGAGACCGTCGGCCGTATGGCGGTGACCGCGCTTCGGGCGGCGACAGGAAGTCCTATGGCGGCGAGCGGGCGTCCACAGAACGGCCCCGCAGCGGCGACGGCGCCGGCTATCCGCCCCGCAGCGGCGACCGCCCGGGACGCCGTGAGGCCGGAGAGCGGCCCAGCTGGAAGCCGCGCGAGACCGGTGCCCGGCACGCCGGACGTCCTTCCGATTGGCGGCGCGACTCCCGCCCGCCTGCGCCTCCCGAGTACGAGGGCCCCGATCTCCGCCCGGTCCGCCCGCGACATGACGACCCTCCGATTGCCGAGGACGTGACGCCCGCCGAGCTCGACAAGGGTGCCCGCATCCAGCTCAAGACGCTCACCAAGGAGAACGCCGACTGGGTGGCCACGCATCTGGCGATGGCTGCGCGGCTGCTGGACACGGACCCGGAGCTCGCGCATCAGCACGCGCTCTCGGCGGCTCGCAAAGGCGGCCGGATCGCGGTGGTGCGCGAGAGCCTCGCCATCACCGCCTACACCGTCGGCGACTACGCCCTGGCCCTTCGCGAGCTGCGGACGTTCCGCCGGATCTCCGGCTCCAACGACCAGTTGCCCCTCATGGTGGACAGCGAGCGGGGAATGGGCCGGCCCGACCGTGCGCTCGAGCTCGGCCGGTCGGTGCCCCGCAGCGAGCTGCCCGTGCTCGCGCAGGTCGCCCTGGCGATCGCGATGTCGGGCGCACGCCTCGACCTCGGTCAGCCGGAGGCCGCGCTGACCGAACTGGAGATCCCGCAGCTCGACCCGGACCAGGCGTTCTCCTGGAGCCCCCCGCTCTACCGTGCGTACGCCGAGGTCCTCGACGAGCTCGGTCGCACCGACGAGGCGGAGCAGTGGCGCACGCGGGCCGACATCGCCGAGGAGGCCTTCGAGCCCGAGGACGACGATGTCATGGAGATCGAAGACGTCGCGATGGAGGACGACGACGAGGACGCCGACCAGAGCCTCGGCGGAGAAGCCGGCCCGGACGCCGACCCGGCGACCGACGACGCGGTTTCCGGCGACGAGGGCACCGATGTTCCGGAAGGACGCTGAGCCCACGCCGCTCGCGGGCGTCGACGTGCTGCTGGCCGACCTCGACGGGGTCGTCTACACGGGCGAGAACGCCATTCCGCACGCCGTCGAGGCGCTCGAGGGAGCGGCCACGGCGGGGGTGCGGGTCGGCTACATCACGAACAACGCCGCGCGCAGCGACTCGGTCGTCGCGGCGCATCTCGGCGGCTTCGGCCTGACAGTGCGGCCGGAGGACGTCGTCACCTCTCCGCAGGCCGCGATGCGGCTGCTGCGCGACCAGCTGCCCCAGGGAGCCCTGGTGCTCGTCGTCGGCGGGGAGGGACTCCTGACAGAGGTGGATCGCGCCGGCTTCCGGGTCACCCGCGCGGCCGCCGACAAGCCGGATGCCGTCGTGCAGGGCTTCGCTCCGGACGTGAGCTGGCGGGAGCTCGCCGAGGCGGCTTTCGCCCTCGCCCGGGATGCGGACGGCGCCGGCATCCCGTGGGTCGCGACCAACACCGACTGGACGATCCCGGTCGCCGGCGGTATCGCCCCCGGGAACGGGACTCTCGTCTCCGCCGTGCACACCGCGGTGGGGATCCTGCCCCAGGTCGCCGGGAAGCCGGAGACGCCCATCTTCGAGGAGGCCGTGCGCCGCTTCGGCGCGACGAACCCGCTGTTCCTCGGCGACAGGCTGGACACCGACGTGCTCGGCGCCCGCCGCGCGGGGATCCGCTCGGCGCACGTCCTCACCGGCATCGACCGGGCCAAGCAGCTTCTCGCAGCCGTGCCCGACCAGCGGCCGGACTTCCTGCTCGAGGATCTGCGGCAGCTGAGCGAGCCATACCCGCGGACGGTCGTGAAGGGCGACGAGACCATCGTGGCCGGCGCGCGCGTCGCCATCCGGGAGGGGCGGGTCGAGATCCGCTCCGAGGGGAGCCGGCGCATCGACCTGCTGCGGGCCGCGTGCGCTGCCATCTGGGGCTCCGGCATGCCTATCTACGCGCTGGACGTGCCGACCCGGCTCTACTCCTCGCGCTGACCCTCGCACGCCCGCTCGACCGGGCCGCTGTGGTGCCGGCCGATCGGCAGCACCAGCGGCGTGCCGGAGACCGGGTCGGGCACGATCCGGGCCTCCATTCCGAACACCTCGCGCACGGCGTCCGCCGTGACGACATCGGCCGGAGCGCCGTGCGAGTGCAGCCGGCCGTCGCGGACGGCGAACAGCTCGTCCGCGTAGCGCGCGGCGAGGTTGAGGTCGTGCAGCACCATCACGATGGTGGTGCCGCGCTCCCTGTTGAGGTCGGTCAGGAGATCGAGCACCTCGATCTGGTGCGCGACGTCGAGGAAGGTCGTCGGCTCGTCCAGCAGCAGCACATCGGTGCCCTGCGCGAGCGCCATCGCGATCCACACCCGCTGCCGCTGGCCGCCGGACAGCTCGTCCACGGACCGGTCGGCGAGGTCGAGGACGTCCGTCATCCGGAGCGCCTCGGTGACCGCCGCCTCGTCGGCCGTCGTCCACGGGCGCAGGAACGAGCGGTGCGGGTAGCGGCCGCGGGCGACCAGGTCGGCCACCGCAATGCCGTCCGGGGCGACAGGGGTCTGGGGGAGCAGGCCGAGGATCTTCGCGACCTCCCGGGTGGGCTGTTCGGCGATGCTCCTCCCGTCGAGCAGCACGGATCCGGACTTCGTCGGCAGCAGCCGGGCCATCGCGCGCAGCAGCGTCGACTTGCCGCACGCGTTCGCGCCCACGATGACGCTGATCCGGCCGGCCGGGATGCGGAGGGTGAGTCCGTCGACGACGACGCGGTCCTCATAGCCGACGGTGACCGCCTCGGTGGCGAGCGAGCGGGTGGCGGTCACAGTCGGCCTCCGGTGCTGTTGGAGCGGGCGATGAGCCAGAGCAGGTACGGCGCACCCACGGCACCGGTGACGACGCCGACCGGGAACGTGGTGCCGAGAAGGTTGCTGCCGATGAGGTCGGCGCCGAGGACGAGAACGGCGCCCACCAACGCCGCCGGCAGCAGTAGCGGCGCACCCGGCAGGAGGCGCCCGGCGATCGGTCCCGCGAGGAACGCGACGAACGCGACAGGACCCGCGGCCGCCGTCGCCACGGCGATGAGGCCCACGGCGACCACCAGGACCAGCAGCCGAGTGCGGTCCGGGCGCACGCCGAGCGCCGCGGCCGCGTCGTCGCCGAGCTGAAGTGCGCTCAGCCGGCGGGACAGCACCGCGGCGGCGGGCGTGAGCACCAGCATGGCGACGGCGAGCGGCGGCACGTCGCCCCACAAGGCGCTGCCGAGGCTGCCCGAGAGCCAGCGGAGCGCCTCGGCCGCCTTGTAGACCTCGATGCGGGTGAGTACCCACTGGATGACCGCGAGCAGCACGGCTCCCACGGCGATGCCGATGAGCACCAGCCGGGCACCCTGTATGCCGTTCCGCCAGGACAGGGCGTACAGCAGCAGCGCGACGGCGAGCCCGGCGACCACGGCCACGACCGACACCGTCGCTCCCTGCGCGCCGAAGAAGCCGATCGCGACGACGGCAGCGGCGCTCGAGGCGTAGCCGATGCCGAGTATGTCGGGGCTCGCCAGCGCATTCCGCAGCATCGTCTGGAACAGGGTGCCGGCCATCGCGAAGGCGATGCCGATGAGGGTCGCGAGAATGGCGCGCGGCAGCCGCAGGCGCCCCACCGTGAAGGATGCACCGGGCACGTCCTGCCCGACCACCACCCCGAGCACATCGCCGAGCCCGTAGAACCTGTCGCCCACGACGAGCGTGGTGAGGAACAGGGCGAGCACCAGTACGGCGAGGGCAGCTGTCACCACGGTGCGGCGCCGTGCCCGGGTGGCGCGCCCGACGGCGACGACGCTCACAGCTCGCGCACCTTCGCGCGGCGGATCAGCCAGATGAAGAACGGCGCCCCGAGGACCGCGGTCATGATGCCGACCGGCACGTCCGCGGGCCGGTTGACGACCCGGCCGACGACGTCCGCCGCGACGAGCAGCACGGCCCCGAGCAGCGCGGAGTAGGGCAGCAGCCAGCGGTGGCTCGGCCCCGTGAAGACGCGGGCGGCGTGCGGCACGACGAGGCCCACGAACGCTATCGGCCCGGCGACAGCCACCGCCCCGGCGCAGAGCAGGACGGAGCCGAGCGCGGCGAGGACGCGCGCGGGCCCCACCCGGCCCCCCAGGCCGCGCGCGACGTCGTCGCCGAGCGCCAGCACATCGAGGCCGGGCGCGGACAGCAGGGAGAGCACGGTGCCGGCGACGAGGAAGGGCAGGATCGGCGCGAGCTCGGCGAAGTCCGTCCCGCCCACGCCGCCCACCTGCCAGAACCGGAACACGTTGAACACGTCGGTGCGGACGAGGAGCACCGCGGAGACCAGGGAGGCGAGCGCCGCCGAGGTGGCCGCGCCCGCGATGGCGAGCTTCAGCGGGGTGGCTCCCGCGCGGCCGATCGAGCCGACGGCGTAGACGAGGAGTGCCGCGGCCCCCGCTCCGACGAGCGCGAACCAGATGTACTCGGAGGTCGAGTCGATCGAGAGCAGCGCGACCCCGACGACCACCGCGAGGGCAGCGCCGGCGTTGATGCCGAGCAGGCCCGGGTCGGCCAGCGGGTTCCTCGTGATCCCCTGCAGGACGGCCCCCGCGACGCCGAGTGCGGCGCCGACGAGGAGCGCGAGCACCGTCCGCGGCACCCGTGTCGCCACGGCCTGCTCGGCGAACGACGAGGGGTCGGGGGAGAACAGGCCGCCGACCACCTCGTCCGGCGACACGACTCGGGAGCCGAACACCAGGGAGAGGACGACGGCGACCACCAGCCCGAGCAGGCCCGCCGCGAGACCGAGGAGGAGCCGTCTGCGGCGAAGCGCCGGCCGGACCCGGGAGGGTCCGGCCGGC
>DATCMN010000198.1:0-11368 GCA_036563405.1 Naasia sp.
CCTGGGGAGGACGGGCCCGGTTCTCCGCCGAGCTGTGGGTGTCCAGTTCGCTGCCGGCGCCCGTCGAGGGCGCCCGACTCCGCGCCCGGGTGCTCGACGCGAGTGGCGCGGAGGTGGAGGGGGTGACGACGACGGTGACCCTCGTCGCCGACGGCTCGACCCCGCTGGGGACGATCGGCTGCCCGATCGGCCGCATCGGAACAGGCGTGTTCTTCCTCGACATCCAGCTCGCGGATCGGGACGGGGAACCGCTCTCAACATCCCGGATGTGCTTCAGCAGCGCGGTCGACCTCGTCCCACTCTCCCGCCTTCCCGAGACTCGCGTCACCGCGGCCCCCGCAGGCGGCGACGGGGTGATCCTCCGGAACGAGGGGGACCAGCCCGCGGTCGGCGTGCGCGTCGCCGACGGGGGTGACGTCCGCGCATCCTCCCAGCTGCGGATCGCGGACGCCTGCTTCTCGCTGCTGCCCGGCGAGGCACGCACGGTGAGGCTCGCCGGGGGCGGCGGCAGGAGTGTCGGCGGAGACGGCCGGCGCTTGGCGATCAGCGGAATCAACGTGACGCTGTTCACCGCGTCACTCGACGACGGCTGACCGGGTCTCCCGTCGTCGCGCTCTAGACCGCCTTCGTGTAGTTCACGTTGACGAAGGGGATGAAGCCGAGCGATTCGTACAGCCGTCTCGCCGGCGCGTGAAACGGGTCGCCGCCCGTGCCGATGGAGACGACCTCCGCCCCGCCGTCCTTCGCGGCGGCGATGGCATGTTCCGCGAGCGCACGTCCGACGCCCCGGTGCCGGCTGCTCTCCGTCACGGCGAGGATGTCGATCTCGCCATGGCGGGCGTCGGTGTCGAGCACCCAGCCGACGTAGCCGGCGATGGCGTCGTCGAGGAGGGCGACCGCGGCGTGCTTGCCCCGCTCCGGGTCGTGCAGGGCCGCCAGATGATCGGCGTAGTCCTGGCGCCAGTTCCCGTGTCGATTCTCGAAGACGACGGGACCGACGGCGCCACGGTAGGAGCCCTCGTAGAAGGGACCGAACGTGGCGAGAGTGAGGTCGAGCAGGGTCGGCAGGTCGGCCTGCTGGAAGGAGCGGATGTGCATGCGGAAGCCTTTCGATGAGAGCGACGAGAAGCGCCCCATCCGGACGGACGGGCGCGGGATGTGACCCGGGGCGGGCCTGCTCTCAGAGGCGGATGCGGTCCGCGGCGTTGCACTGCACGCAGGCACGCTATCAGCGGCGGGTCAGCCGCGGCCCGCTCGGGACCGTCTGCGCGAGGGACGGAGCCGCGACCCGGGCGGGAGGATGTTGAAGTCGAGCGGTGTCTCCTTGGCGAGCACGAAGACCTCGATCGCGTGTTTGAGGAACGAGTCCACCGGGGTGATGCCCTGCAGCACCAGGTCGATGTGGAAGCGGACCCATTGCTGCAGCCAGCAGGCGTCCTGCGCCCAGATGAAGGAGGACAGGATGCTGTTGCGGCTGAGCTGGCGACGCGCGGACCGCCGCATCTGCCGCTCGCTCAGTTCCCGACGCACGCAGAGGTGGTAGACCGCCAGATCCGCCGCGTTGGTCGCCCGCATCGGTCCGAAGGTCGTCCACAAGGCGGTGGACGACGCCAGCACCGGCAGTTCGGGCACGATGAAGTGGTTGAACAGCTTCGCCCGCGGGTTGAGCGCCAACGGTGCCCCGTCTCTCCGCAGCGCGAGTGTGTCGATGCCGCTCCTGTTCCCGGTGGCCCAGATCACGACGTCCGCCTCCACCTCGGAGCCGTCGGCGAGGACGATGGATCTCTCGTGGAGGGCGACGGGATTGCCGATGAGATGGGGGATCTGCGAGATCTCCTGCCGCTGCGTCGCGCACAGCACCCCGCCGTGGAAGTGCGTGAAGTCGGAGTGCGGCTCGCCGAAGGTGAACAGGTGCCCGGAGGACCAGTGCAGGACGGCTCCGAGCTGCTTGGACAGCCCTGTCCACAGGACTGTCGGCAGGTAGGCGAGGCCGCGCACCCGGTCCATCGGGGACGCGTCATGAAGGAGCGCTTCGAATTTGTAGAAGAGGTAGGGCTTGCGCATCACCCAGGCGAAGTTCTCGTAGCCGGCGCGACGGAGGCTGAGCACCACGTCGCAGGCGGCCTTCCCGCCGCCCACGACGACCACCCGGCGGTTCTCACGCACCATGTCCTGGAGCTCGGTCGTCGAGAACTGCGTGGTGTGCAGCTGACGGCCAGTGAACTCCTCGGCGCCGGGGAGCTGCGGGATGTTCCCGAACGCCGCCATGGACGCCCAGATCACGAGGTCGTACGGTCCCGTCGTCCTCGTCGTGGAGGTTCGGCGGTCGGTCACTGTCAGGGTTCCCGTGCGATCCGCCGAGCGGTAGTCGACGGCGTCGACGTTCGAGTCGAACCTGCAGTGGCGACGGAGGTCGTGCGCGTCGGCGAAGCGATGGATGTAGTGCTCGACCTCCTCCGCCATCACCTTCCCGCCCTGGACGTCGGGGTCATCGCTGTAGGGGAAGCCGTCGAACGAGGTCACGGTCATGCTGCCGTGGATCTGGAGCCCGTGATAACGGAGGTTGGACGACCAGGTCCCGCCGATGTCGTCGTACCGCTCGAATACGTCGATCTGATCGACGCCCAGTTCCTTGAACCGCTGGAGGGCCTGCAGTCCGCTCCAGCCGGCTCCGACGATGGCGATGCGCAGCTCCTCCGGCCTCCTCCGGAATCGCAGCCGTCGTGCCCACAGGCGCCGGGCGCCGATGTAGAGCAGGACCAGCGGGGAGAGGGCGAGGAAGGCGGCGTACAGCAGCAGAGTCGAGACACCCACCAGGATCCAGCCCGCGGGCGCCCACCAGGGCCGGGTCTCGGTCGGTGTGCCGAGCTGCGAATACGGCGTGACACGCTGGGGAGGCAGGAAGGCCGGAGCCGTGCCACCCGCCCGGTCCTCGGCCCTGAGACTCATGAACGGATCATACGAGCGGGGGTCCTCCAGAGAGCGAGGATCTCGGGATCCGCCGCGCACCACTGTGGATAACCTCGCCCGTCCGCGCGGCCCCTCTGCCAGCATCCCCGCATGGTGCGGCACATGATGCAACGGTCCGGGACCGACCTTGCCGATGACCGAGGGGATGTGCCCGGCTGGGTGCTCATCACGCTCATGACGGCCGGGCTGGTGCTGCTGCTGTGGGGCGTGGCGGGGCCCGCCCTCACCGGCGTGTTCGAGCAGGCCATCTCGCGGGTCTCGAACTTCTGAGCAGATGCTCCGGGGTGATCGCGGCTCAGCGCCCGCCGAGTTCGCGCTGGTCGGCTCGCTCCTCACCCTGCTGACGGTGTCCGTCCTCCAGCTGGGGCTGGCCCTGCACGTCCGCAACACCGTCACAGACGCGGCGGCGGAAGGCGCACGGGTCGCCGCCCTCGCGGGGGCGACCCCGGAGGAGGGAGCGGATCGCACCCGAGCACTGCTGGCCGCGGCGCTCGGCGACTACCCGGTCGTCGTCGAGGTGGGCGCTGCGGACTGGGCGGGGCTGCCAGTTGTCGAGGTGCGGGTGACCGCGCCGCTTCCCGTCCTGGGGCTCGTCGGCATCGAACGCGGACTGGAGGTAACCGGTCATGCGCCTCTCGAGGACCCAAGATGAGGGATCGGCCTCTGTCGAGTTCCTCGGCGCCGGTGTGCTGCTGCTCGTCCCGCTCGTGTATCTGATGCTCTGCCTCGCCCAACTCCAGGGCGCCGCGTTCGCGGTCGAAGGCGCCTCGCGGAGCGCGGCGCTCGCCGCTGCCCGTGCCCCGGACGCCGTCACCGGCGCCGCCCGTGCCGAAGCCGCCATCGCCGTGGCGCTCGCCGACTTCGGCGTCGACGCCGGCACCATGCACGCGGCGGTCGCCTGCGATCCGGACTGCGGCTCGGTCGGAGCTCTCGTCCGCGCCTCGGTGAGCGTCGACGTCCCGCTGCCGTTCCTGCCCGAGGTGCGGGTTCTGCCGATCGAGGCGACAGCGGTGGTGCCGGTGCCGCGCTTCCCTCCGGGAGAGCGATGAGCCGGCGGGATGAGGGCTCGATCCTGCCGCTCGTCGCCGGCTATGTCGCCCTCGCGCTGGCGCTGATCGTCGTGGTCATCGCGGCGAGTTCGCTCTACCTGACCCGTGCTCGGCTGTACGCGGTGGCCGATGGGGCGGCTCTAGCCGCGGCGGAATCCTTCCCGCTCGAGGCCGTCGCGGTGGACGGGTCCGGCGTCGTTCGCGCACAGCTCGAGGAGGGGCTCGTCGATGAGGCGGCCGCGCGCTACCTCGAGTCGGCGCCGACTCGGTTGGAGGAACTCACCCTCCTCGAGTCGGGCACACCGGACGGCCGCAGCGCTGACGTGCGTCTCGCCGCCACCTGGCGGCCGCCGCTCGTGTCCGCGCTCCTCCCGGCCGGAGTGCGCGTCGAGGTGACGTCGACGGCACGCACCGCATTCCGCTGACGGGGACAGCGTTCCGCTAACGGCAACGTTGCGGCCTAACGGCAACCGCAGAGGGGTGCCGTTAGGCCGAACGGTTGCCGTTAGTCCCGGCGCAGCGGGTCAGGCGTCGGCGAGGAGCTCGCGCACCCGCGGGATCACCTGGGTGCCGTACAGCTCGATGCTGTGCATCATCGTGGCGTGCGGCAGCGGGCCGGCCGAGTACTTGAGGTCGAAGCGCGAGATGCCGAGCGCCGAGGCGGTGGCCGCGATCTTCTGCGCCATGGTCTCCGGGGAGCCGAGGTACAGGGACCCGTGCTCGACCTCCTGGCGGAACTCGTCCTCGCGCATCGGAGGCCACCCGCGCTCGCGGCCGATGCGGTCGCGCATCACTTTGTAGTCGGGGAAGAACTCGGCGGCCGCCTGCTCGTCGGTGTCGGCGATGTGACCGGGGGAGTGCACCCCGATCGGCAGGGTCTCGGTCACCCCGAGCTGGGTGAGCGCGCGCCGGTACAGGTCGGCGTACGGAGCGAAGCGGCGCGGGTCGCCGCCGATGATCGCGAGGAGCAGCGGCATCCGGTACCGCGCCGCGCGCACGACCGATTCGGGGCTGCCGCCGACGCCGATCCAGGTGGTGAGCCGGCCCGAGTCCGTCTTCGGGTAGACCTCCTGGTTCGCGAGCGGCGGCCGGAGCGCGCCCTCCCACGTGACGGGGCCCTCCTCGAGCAGCGCCGCGAACAGGTCGAGCTTCTCCTCGAACAGCTCCTCGTACTGGCTGAGCGGGAAGCCGAAGAGCGGGAACGACTCTGTGAAGGAGCCCCGCCCGAGGATCACTTCGGCCCGCCCATTCGACGCCGCATCTAGAGTGGCGAACCGCTGGAACACGCGGATCGGGTCGTCGGAGCTGAGCACGGTGACCGCGGAGCCCAGCCGGATGCGGGAGGTCCGGCTGGCGATCGCGGCGAGCACGACGTCGGGTGCGGAGATCGAGAAGTCCTCGCGGTGATGCTCCCCGATGCCGAAGAAGTCGACTCCGATCGAGTCGGCGAGCACGGCCTCCTCGATGACGTCGCGGATCACCTGCGGGTAGGAGGTGGGGGAGCCGTCCTCGGCCCGCGTCACGTCCCCGAAAGTGTCGAGTCCCAATTCCAGCTGCACGGCGACCTCTCCTCGATGCGTCTGCATCGATACTCCCGCCTCAACCGCGCCAGTGTCACGAGGATTCCCGCTGCGCGACAGTGGTAGCCCGAGCGCTTCTTCGGCAGGCTGGCGACCGGAACGATCCGCGCAGCGACTTGGCAGAAGCGGCTGCCATCTCGGCGAGTTGACAGCCGAAACTGCCAACTGGCAAGCGGACGAGGAACCGGAGCGGCATGCACAGTGTGGTGAAGGCGAGCGAACTGCGGAGCGGGCAGGGCAGGACCGCCCGATTCGAGGGCGAGCCGTACGGGTCGGGGGTGTCCTTCTTCCTCGTCGACATCGACCCCGGGGAGGGGCCGGTCCTGCACCGGCACCCCTACTCGGAGACGTGGGTGGTGCTGTCCGGGCTCGTCCGGGTGACGGACGACGACGAGACGCTGGAGGCCGGCCGCGGCGACATCGTGGTCGTCCACCCGGGCACGAAGCACAAGTTCGTGAACGTCGGGCCCGACAAGCTGGAGATGGTGTGCATCCACGCGTCGCCGCGGATGATCCAGGAGAACCTGGAGTAGCGCTACACGTGCGGTGAGTAGCGCGGCACGTAGCGGAGGAGCATCCCCGCGCCGACGAAGCCGAGCACGCCGAGCAGGCCCACGGCGAACGGCAGCGAGACGAGCGCGGTGACCGCCGCCACGAGGAGGGGAGCGGCGGCTCCGCCCGCGTCGTTCGTGAACCGCCACGCCCCGAGGAACTGGGCGGGGCTCGCCTGCGGAGCCAGGTCGGCGCCGAGCGTCATCAGGATCCCTGCCCCTATTCCGTTGGCCAGGGAGAGGAACATCGCCACGGCGATGAACCAGCCGACGTTCGCGGTCACATCGTGCGTGAACGACAGCACCAGGTGGCCGAGCCCCAGCCCGAGGAGCGACGGGACGGCGGTCCACAGCCGGCCGTACCGGTCCATGATGTGCCCGCCCGTGTAGAAGAGGGCGAAGTCCACCGCCCCGGCGATGCCGATGATGATCGCCGTCTGCGTCTCGCCCAGCCCGATGCTGACCGCCCAGAGCGGCAGCACCACCGCGCGCGCGGAGCGGAGAGCCGCCACGACGGCGGATCCGGCGCCCAGGCGGACGAGCACTCCGCGGTGGCGGCGGAGCGTGGCGCCGAGGCCCTCCGCCTCCGCGGCGACGAACAGCTCGCCCTCGGTGGCGGCCGCCCGCTTCCGGAAGACGGTGTCCGGGTCGGGCAGCAGCAGCAGGGTCACGATGGCGCCCAGGCAGCCGACCACGAAGATCCACAGCGCGGGCGCCACCGAGCCGGTGAGCTCGATCACCGCGGCGCTGAGGAAGGGGCCGATGAAGACGCCGAGCCGGAACGTGCCGCCCAGAGTGGAGAGCGCCCGCGCGCGGTAGGCGATCGGCACGAAGGATGTCAGAAAGGCATGGCGGGCCAGGGCGAACACCGCCGTGGCGAGCCCGACGAGGAAGATCCCGACGCCGAGCGCCGCCGGGTTCGGGGCGGCGAACGACAGGAGCAGACCGCCGATGGCGACGGCGCCGGCACCGATCATCGAGCGCCGTTCGCCGACCCGCGCCACCACGATCCCGGCCGGGATGTCGCCGAGCAGCTCGCCGACGGCCACCATCGCCGCGACCAGGCCGGCAACGGCGAGCGTGGCGCCCAGGTCGTCGGCGAGGACCGGGATGAGGGGGAGGATCGCGCCCTCGCCGATCGAGAACAGGAGCGTCGGCAGGAACGCGGCGAGGCCGACCGTGCGCCAGGAGAACGGACGCTCGGGTGCTGACATCGCCAGACGACACTACCCTCGGGACGCCGGGAGGCCTCCCGGGTAGGCTTGGCAGGCCATGGCAGACCTCGACTTCACCGAGCAGATCGCGACCCTCCGATCCACCTTCGACGACATCCGCTCGGTCATCGGAGTCGACGCGCTCCGCGCCCGCATCGAGACGCTGTCCGAGCAGGCGGGCGCCCCCGACCTGTGGGACGACACCTCGCGAGCCCAGAAGGTGACGAGTGAGCTGAGCCACGCGCAGGCGCAGCTGGCGAAGCTCGGGGACATCGAGAGCCGACTCGACGACCTCGAGGTGCTCGTCGAGCTCGTGAACGACGAGGGCGACGACGAGCTGGCGGCCGAGAGCGCGCAGGAGGCGCAGGTCGAGCTGGCCGCGCTGCAGGGCATGCTCGGCGAGCTCGAAGTGCAGACCCTGCTGAACGGCGAGTACGACGCCCGCTCGGCCGTGGTGACGATCCGCGCGGGCGCCGGCGGTGTCGATGCCGCCGACTTCGCCGAGATGCTGCTGCGCATGTACCTGCGGTGGGCGGAGCAGCACAAGTACGCGGTCAACGTCATGGACACCAGCTACGCGGAGGAGGCGGGCATCAAGTCGGCAACCTTCGAGGTGGCGGCGCCGTACGCGTTCGGCGCCCTCTCCGTGGAGGCCGGCACGCATCGGCTCGTGCGGATGTCCCCGTTCGGCTCCGCGGGCAAGCGGCAGACCAGCTTCGCCGCCGTCGAGGTGATCCCGCTCATGGAGGAGACGGAGTCGATCGACATCCCGGAGAACGAGATCCGGGTCGACGTGTTCCGCTCCAGCGGCCCCGGCGGCCAGTCGGTCAACACCACCGACTCCGCAGTTCGGCTCACCCACATCCCCACCGGCACGGTGGTCTCGATGCAGAACGAGAAGAGCCAGATCCAGAACCGCGCCGCCGCGATGCGCGTGCTCCAGTCGCGCCTGCTCATCCTCAAGAAGGAGGAGGAGAACGCGAAGAAGAAGGAGCTGGCCGGCAACATCACGGCGAGCTGGGGCGACCAGATCCGCTCCTACGTCCTCGCGCCGTACCAGATGGTGAAGGACCTCCGCAGCGAGCACGAGGTGAACAACCCGGGCGCGGTCTTCGACGGCGACCTCGACGGCTTCATCAACGCCGGCATCAAGTGGCGCAAGCAGGGCGGCAAGGACTAGCAGGCAGCCGTCGCTCCGAGGTCAGGATCGGCTGGGAGCGAGTGTCGCGCTAGGTGCGACCCCCGCCCCTGCGTAGGGTCGAGTCGCCATGATTCGGTTCGATCGCGTCACCAAGCTGTACCCGGGCAACTCGAAACCCGCCCTCAACGGCGTGGACGTCGAGATCCGCGCGGGGGAGTTCGTGTTCCTCGTCGGCGCCTCCGGCAGCGGCAAGTCCAGCTTCCTGCGGCTGATCCTCAAAGAGGAGAAGCCGTCGGCCGGGGAGATCCACGTGCTCGGCCAGCGCCTCAGCTCGATCTCCAACCGGAAGATCCCCTACTTCCGGCGCAGCCTCGGCGTCGTCTTCCAGGACTTCCGGCTGCTGCCGAACCGCACGGTCTACCAGAACGTCGCCTTCACCCTCCAGGTGATCGGCAAGTCGCGCGGCTTCATCCAGGAGGCCGTCCCGGACGTCCTCGAGATGGTGGGGCTGGGCGGCAAGTCCGAGCGGCTCCCGCACGAGCTCTCCGGCGGTGAGCAGCAGCGCGTGGCGATAGCCCGCGCCGTCGTGAACAAGCCGGCGATCCTCCTCGCCGACGAGCCGACGGGCAACCTGGATCCGTCGACCAGCAAGGGGATCATGCAGGTCCTCGAGCTCATCAACCTGAGCGGTACCACCGTGGTGATGGCCACCCACGATGTCGGCATCGTCGACGAGATGAAGCGCCGCGTGATCGAGCTGGTCGGCGGAGACGTCATCCGCGACGAGACCGAGGGCGGCTACACGACAGTCATCCCCACACTCGACGACGACGCCGGCCGCCTCGTCGGGGCGACGGCAGGCACGAGCGCCGGGGCCGGCACGGGCACAGGCGCTCTCGCCGCAGTCGCTGCTCCCGAGCGCTTCGTCGCGAGCGTCGGACCGGTCACCGTGCTCGATGAGACTCCGCTGCACGAGCTGCCCACCCTGGCGCCCGCCCCTCCCGAGAACCCCGCGGAGCCCGCAGTGTCGACGTCTCCCGTCCGGCTGCGCGAGCCGGCAGCCGCCACAGGACCGGTGGCCGTCCGGACGGCCACAGTCGACGAGACGACATCGCCGCGTGACGTCTTCCTCTCCTACCGCCGGGCCGCCTCGGCCGGCGACTCCCCGCCCCCGGCCGATCCTTCCCCCGCCGCCGAGGCGCCGATCGAGGAGCAGCCGCTCCGCGATCTCCTCCGCCGCGTCGAGGAGAACCCGCTCGCCGACACCGGGCCGATCGAGTTGGACCACCTGTCGCTCGCCGTCCGGCTCGGGCTCCGCGGAGCCGACACCCCGCCCGAGTCGCCGTCCACCCAGCAGATCGGACCCACCTCATGAGGTTCGCCCTCATCTGGCAGGAGGTCTGGCAGGGCCTCCGCCGCAACGTGTCGATGGTCGTGTCCGTCGTCCTCGTGACCTTCATATCGCTGACCTTCGTCGGCGCCGCCGCCCTCCTGCAGCTGCAGATCGGGCAGATGAAGAACTACTGGTACGACAGGGCCCAGGTCGCCGTCTACCTGTGCAACGGCACCGTCGGCAGCGAGGCGTGCGTCACCGGCGCCGTCACCGACGAGCAGCGCATCGCCGTCGAGGAGCAGCTGGCGAGCGCCACCCTCGCCCCGCTGATCGACAAGTTCTACTTCGAATCCCAGGACGAGGCCTACGTCAAGTTCACCGAGCAGTTCGCCGGGAACTCGCTGGTGGACTACGTGACGCCCGACCTGCTCAACCAGGCGTACTGGATCAACCTCAAGGATCCGTCGCAGTCGGACGTCATCCAGGAGAGCTTCACCGGGCTCGCCGGCGTCGACAGCGTGGTGGACCAGCGGCGCTTCCTCGATCAGATCTTCTCGATCCTCAACACCGCCAGCATCACCGCCATCGGCGTCGCCGCCGTCATGCTCGTCGCCGCCAGCCTGCTGATCTCGACCACGATCCGGCTGTCCGCCTTCTCCCGGAGGCGGGAACTCGGCATCATGCGCCTCGTGGGCGCCTCGAACAGGTTCATCCAGACGCCGTTCGTGCTGGAGGGAATGTTCGCGTCCCTGCTCGGGTCGCTGCTCGCCGGCGGCGTGGTGGTCGCGATCACCCAGTTCTTCATCCAGGGCTACCTGGCGGAGTCCAATCTGGGCTTCTCCTACGTGACCCTGGGCGACGCGCTCATCGTCGTCCCTCTACTCGTCGGCGTCGGCGTGGTGCTCGCCGGGCTGTCCGCGCAACTGGCGATTCGGCGCCACCTCAAGGTCTGATCGTCGACGACCGGTAGACTGATCGGCCGCCCGGGATTCGGGCGCAGGGGTCGAGGAGGTGAGCCATGCCGCGGGAGAAGGGCCAGAAGGTCGTCGCCAGCAATCGCAAGGCTCGCCACGACTACACGATCGAGGACACCTACGAGGCGGGCCTCGTCCTGATGGGCACCGAGGTGAAGGCGCTGCGGCTGGGCAGGGCGTCGCTCGTCGACGGCTACGCCTTCATCGACGGCGGGGAGGCCTGGCTCGACGCCGTCTACATCCCCGAGTACACCGAGGGCACCTGGACCAATCACGCCCCCCGGCGGAAGCGCAAGCTGCTGCTGCACAAGGAGCAGATCCTCAAGATCAGCCACCGTGTGAAGGAGGGCGGCTACACCCTGGTGCCGCTCGCCATCTACTTCAGCGACGGTAGGGCGAAGGTCGAGATCGCGGTCGCCAAGGGCAAGCGCGAGTACGACAAGCGACAAGCGCTCCGCGAGCGGCAGGACAAGCGGGAAGCCGAGCGGGCGATGTCCACCCGCCGCAATCTCGGCGACTAGCAGCGTTCGCACGCAGCATCCCTGCGCACGGGGGA
>DATCMN010000203.1:0-3205 GCA_036563405.1 Naasia sp.
AGTACGAGAGCGACGCCGCCGAGGCCAGCGGCGGCCGCATGACCGTCGATGTCGACATCCCCGCCCGCTCCACCGTCACGTTCGGCTGGCAGGACACCGAGCAGCTCGTGCTCGAGGGCATCGAGACCGCGGCCGGCGACCTGTTCCCCGTCTACTTCCTGAGCGGCGACGCCGAAGGCATCGAGCTGCAGCTCCCCGTGCTCGACACCACGCTCGCCGAGTACAGCAGCCTCGCGCCGAGTCCCTCCCCGACCCCCACGCCGGAAGTGCCGCCGGCCCCGGACCCGGCGGCACCGGCCCCCATTCCCACGCCGACCGACGGGACGGTCCCCGAAGGCACCGACCAGAACCCCGAGGGCACCGAGCCGGGCGACGCTGTCGACTCCGGCACCGAGTAGTCCCGGTTCCACCCGCCGAGCTGCCCGGTTCTCGAGCAGGTCACCACCGAGTCGCCCTAGGAATGGGCAACTCACCGATCGTGCGCGATCAGAGGGCGGCGACGTCCTCGAAGCGGTAGCCGAGCCCGCGCACGGTGACGAGCAGCGTCGGCTCCGACGGGGACTCCTCCACCTTGGCGCGCAGCCTCTTGATGTGCACGTCGAGGGTCTTGGTGTCGCCGAAGTAGTCGGAGCCCCACACGCGGTCGATCAGCTGCCCGCGGGTCAGCACCCGGCCTGCGTTGCGCAGCAGCAGCTCGAGCAGGTCGAACTCCTTCAGCGGCAGCGCGGTGTCGGTGCCGCGGATGTTCACGATGTGCCGGTCGACGTCCATCTTCACCGGACCGACGTGCAGCAGTCCGTTCGTGTCCGCCACATCCGACTGGCGCCGGAGCACCGCGCGGATGCGGGCCAGCAGCTCCCGGGACGAGTACGGCTTCGTCACGTAGTCGTCCGCGCCGAGCTCCAGCCCGACCACGATGTCCACCTCCGAATCCTTGGCGGTGAGCATGATGATCGGCACCGCGGACCGGGTGCGGATCTCCCGGCACACCTCCGTGCCGGGAAGCCCCGGCAGCATCAGGTCGAGCAGGACGAGGTCCGGCGCGACGCGGCCGAACTCGGCGATGCCGCTCGGCCCGTCGGCCGCGATGATCACCTCGTAGCCCTCCTTCTCCAGCAGGAACGCGAGAGGCTCGCTCAGGGCGGGCTCGTCCTCGACGAGGAGGATGCGGGTCATGGGGTCTCCAATCCGAGAGATGCCGCCCGGGCGTCGGACGCCTCGGGGATGCGCAGGGTGAACGTCGAACCGCGGCCCGGCTGCGACCACAGTCGCACCTCGCCGCCGTGGTTCTGCACGACGTGCTTGACGATGCTGAGGCCGAGGCCGGTGCCGCCCGTGTTGCGGGAGCGTGCCGGGTCGACGCGGTAGAAGCGCTCGAAGACGCGCTCGCGGTCCTCCTCGCCGATCCCGATGCCCTGATCGGTGATCGCGATCTCCACCAGCCCGTCCGCGACCCGGACGCCGACGCCGACCCGCGAGTTGGGCGGCGAATACTGGATGGCGTTCGAGATGACGTTATGCACGGCGACGATGAGCAGGGCCTCATCGCCGTACACCTCGGCGTGCTTCTTGCCGCCGCGGATCAGCTCGATGCCGGCGGCTGCCGCAGGGACGGCGTTCTGGTCGAGGGCGCTCGCGACCACGTGGCCGACATCCACCAGCTCGGGGGCGTGCAACGCGTCGGTGGCCTGCAGCCGCGACAGCTCGATGATCTCCGCCGTGATCCGGCTGAGCCGCGCCGACTCCGTGGACAGGCGCGAGGCGAACCGGCGGACGATCGCCGGGTCCTCGGCGGCCGAATCGAGAGCCTCCGACAGCAGCGAGATCGCGCCGATCGGCGTCTTCAACTCGTGACTGATGTTCGCCACGAAGTCGCGTCGCACATCATCCAGCCGGATCGCCTCCGAACGGTCCTCCACCAGCAGCAGCACGTAGCGGGTCCCCAGACGGGTCGCGCGCACCGAGACCGGGATCCCCGAATTGCCGAACGGTCCGCGCGGCAGGGTCAGCAGGCGGAACAGCGCGCCATCCTGCTGACGCGACTCGTCAGCGAAATCCGCGAGCACCTGATGGGTCAGCGTGCGGCCGTGCACCAAGCCCAGAGCGATGGCGCCCGGCGACGCCTTCGCCACCGAGTTCGACGGGTCCAACACGACGCCGGCAGAGTCCAGCGCCTCCAGCACCCCGTCCATGCCATCCGGGACATCCTCGGTGACAGCCTCCGCCGCGCGATGCCCGCGACCGATCGCCGTGACCAGGAGGAAGGTCACGCCGACACCGAGCACCAGGCCGATGAGCATGGCCAGAGGCACCAGCCACGCAGACTGCATGTCCCCTACCCTAGAAGTCACGCCAGCCCCGGAACCGCACCCAGCCGCTCCGGACTGCGCGTGTTCGGTCTGCGTTCAACAAGGCGGCACCAGCCGTTAACCTCCGCGGCGAAGACTGGCCGGTCGGAGCGCGGCGATGCCGCGGAAGGGGAACTGATGCGCGAAGTCTTCCAGCAGGAGCTCACCGAGGTGCGGGAGCGCCTCGTCACCATCGCCGACCTCGTAGCGACCTCCATCGAGCTCGCCACCCGGGCATTCAACGAGTCGGATGTGAGCCTCGCGGAAACCGTCATCGCCGAAGACCACCGCATCGACGAACTCGCGCTCAGCCTCGACGAACTGGCGATCAACATCCTCGCCCGGCAGCAGCCCGTCGCCCGTGACCTGCGCATCGTCGTCAGCGCCCTGCGGATCAGCGCCTCCCTCGAGCGGATGGGCGACATGAGCTCCCACATCGCCCAGCTCGCCCGCTACCGCTTCCCCGACAAGGTCGTCCCCAAAGGCCTGCGCAGCACCTTCGCCGAGATGGGCCGTCTCGACGTGAGCATGGCGCAGAAGCTCGCCCAGCTCCTCCGCACCGAAGACCTCGAACTCGCGGAACAGATCCGCAACGACGACGACAACATCGACGAACTGCACCTCAGCGTCTTCGACAAGGTGCTCGGAGAGACCTGGAAAGGCGGAGCCGTCGACACGGTCGACGCCACCCTCGCCAGCCGCTACCACGAGCGCTTCGCCGACCACGCCGTGTCGATCGCCAAGAAGGTGCAGTACCTGGCCACGGGCGACTGGGTCGTGCCGGCACCTGCTCCTCGCTAGTTCTCCTGAGAACCGCGGGCGTTTCGCCGATACCGCGGCGGCCGGGGTCGTCGTCC
>DATCMN010000210.1:0-12917 GCA_036563405.1 Naasia sp.
GCTCGACGGGTCGTCGGGTGTCCCCCAGGGCAGCTCGATGCCGCGCGAGGCGAGCATCGCGGCGACGCCGTCGTAGCGCTTCTTGCCGTCCAGGTAGAGGAAGTAGTCCTCGTCGGTGTACGGCACGGTCACGCCCCTGTCCTCGAAGACCTGCGTGAACAGGGCCTTCCAGGCGTGCATGTGGATGTCGGCGGTCGGGGTGATGACGCCGTCGAGGTCGAAGAGGATCGCCGAATAGTCGTCGAGGTTCGGCAATGCGGTGGAGGTCAGGGCGGGCTCCGATGCGGGAAGACGGGGGTGCTCCCCGCGACTCTAGGCGAGCCGCGAAAAGCAGATGTTCCGCCCAGGTAACAGCATCGGATCGATGCGCGAGGTCAGGCGCGTGTTCGGCGCGCCGCCCGCAGCACCAGGGCGACCGCGGTCAGGGCCGCGGCGGCCGCCACGGCGAGGCCGGAGAAGAGGATAACCCCCTCGGGCCGCACGATGGACTGGCCCGCCATCGCCTGCCAGGTGACGAGGCCGAGAGCCGCGACATAGGTGCCCGTGATCAGGGCGATCAGCTGCAGGCGGAGCCGGCCGTCCGCCAGCAGCGGAACCCTGCGGGCGAGGAGCTCGAGGAGGATCGCGGCGATCGGCAGGAGCTGCAGCGCGTGCATGCCCACGAAGTGCGGGATCCGCAGATCCCCGGCCACGGTGCTCCAGCCGAGGATCGGCAGACCCGGGCCGCCGTCGGCGAGGCCGACGGTGTGGGCGCCGGCGATGCCCTGGAAGTCGTTCAGCTGATCTGCGGTCGGCCCGGTCATGAGGAAGGCGAGTCCCATGCCGACGACGCCGAGGATCGCGCCGGCCCGGATCGCGAAGGAGCGGGCCGGGTCGCCGAGCTGCGCGCGGAAGAGCGCGACAGCGACGAGCAATGCGATGACCCAGACCACGGCGATGCTCGCGGCCATCACGCTCCACATCGCGGTGTGGAACGGCGTCGACACGTTGAAGTGACTCGTGTCGCCGGTGACGGCGTAGCCCGTGATGATGACCAGCTCGAGGGCGAGTGCCGCTGTGGAGACCGTGCCCGCGATGCTCGCGGTCCTGCGGAAGGTGCGCAGCTGGCCGAGAAGCCAGGACAGGCTGAACGCGTAGATCGCCGTCGACAGCGCGAACTTGAGCGGCTTCGCCCATACGTTGAGACCGGTGACCGTGCGCTGATCGACGATCAGCCCCACCGCGGCGACCGCGGCGAGCACCAGCATCGTCGCCGCGAGCACGAGCAGGGGCCGATGCCAGGAGGCGGGGCGGAGTCCGAGAGGCGCCGTGGCGCGGGCGCCCGGTGTAGCGGTGGCTGTCATACCGCGAAGCTACGGCCGACGCTCGGCGGGGAGATCAGCCGGTCGGTTGATGCCCGGTCATCGAGGTGCTGACGTCCATGCGCGATGACGCGCGGCGCGGTTCAGCCGGAGGCGAGGAGCACGCTGCCCGCGATGGCGAGCAGGATGCCGAGGCCCTGCAGCAGGCTGAGTCGCTCGCGCAGCACCAGGAACGCGAGCAGCACTGTGCCGAGCGGGTAGAGAGCGTTGAGGACGCCCATCACCGCCAGGTCACCGAGGTGCAGGCCGATCACCAGCAGGATGTTGCCGAAGGCCAGCGCCACGCCCGCGCCGAGCGCGACGAGGATCGCCTTCCGCGCCGACCCCGTGCCGCCGACCGGGGTGCGACGGAAGCGCGGGACCCCGAGCAGCGCCGCGAACAGGACTGCGGCGACCATGAGGTCCATCAGCAGCGGGATGAGACCCGACTCGGCCGGCGTCTGATCGATGGCGATGATGTAGCCCGCGTAGCCGACCCCCGCGATCAGGCCGAGGATCGCAGCGCGCGGAGTCACGCGGAGGCTGTCCTTCTCGCGGGGAGCGGCGAGCAGGACCGCGGCACCGATCACCGCCGCGAGAGCCACCCACCCCCACACGGTGAAGCGCTCGCCGAGCCACACCCCGACCACGGCCGGCAGCAGCGCGTAGACGGCCGCCACCCCGGGCGACAGGATGCTCATCGGCCCGACGGCGAGCCCCTCGTAGAACGCCCACGTGCCGATGGCGCCGAGGACGCCGGCCAGCGCGCCGATCAGCACCGCCTCCGTCGACCAGACCGGACTCTCGATCAGGACCGCCACCGCGACGATCGCCGTCGCGACCACCATGTTGAGGAAGCTGACGAGCAGCGAGGAGATCCGTCGGGAGGCGAGGCCGCCGAGGAAGTCGGAGGCGCCGTAGATGAGGGCGCTCGTCAGACCGAGGAGCGCCACCATGCGCCCATCCTGGCAGGCGGGGCGTCGCGGCCGGCCGGCCGAACGGGCGTCAGCCCATCGATCGGATGCGGGTCGGGCTGATCCGGACGATGAGGCGCGTCTGGTCGCGGCCGCCGAACCAGGGGTACGGGCGCCCGAGGTACTTCTGCGAGAGACGGTCGATGTGCTCGGCGCCGCCCTCCTCGGTGACCTCGCGGACCGTGCCGCGGATCTCGGTGTAGCTGGACGGGTTCGACGGCGCGGAGACGGTGAGGGACACCCGCGGGTCGCGCTCGATGTTGCGCACCTTCTGGAAGCCGGCGACCGTGTTGACGATCACGTCGGTTCCGTCGGTGTCGACCCACACCTGGGAGAGCTGCGGCGAGCCGTCGGGCATCGTCGTGGCCAGGTAGCAGGTGCTCGGTGCCTCGAGCAGTGCGCGCACGTCGTCGGTCAGTCCCACGGGTCTCCTCCTCCGGCAGCGCGCTGTCGGCTCCCGCGTCGAACGCTAAGCCGCGCTCCCTGCGCGTTCGCCGACCGCCTCCCCCTCAGTACGTTCCGGCTCGGAAGGCACGGCGGAAGGCACAGTCCGAGCCGGAACGTACTCGAGCGGATTGCAGGTGGGGCGGGTCCGGTAGCAGGGACATTGCAGGGCGGAAGTCGGCGGTCGGTCGGCGCGGGGCCGTCAATAGATTCGCCAGCGGCTTCCCCATCCCTCCCCACCGACCGTCTGGAGTTCGCATCATGACCGACACCACCCTCGCCAACGCCCTTCGCGCAGCCGGCGCCGACTACGTCTACCTGCCCGGCTCCGCCGACTACGCCGCCGAGCTCGCCGCGTTCAACCCGAACGTGCGCCACCAGCCCGACGCGGTCGTCGCGGCCCGCACCCCGCTCGACGTCGCGGCGGCCATCGCCGTCGCGTCCGGCCACGGCGTCGACGTCATCCCGCTCGGCCTCGGCCACGGCGTGCTGCGGGACGCGGACGGCGGCATCGCCATTTCCACTCGCGGCCTGGCGTCGGTCCGGCTGGACCTGGAGAACCGTACGGCGCGAGTCGGGGCCGGCACCTCCTGGGCCGAGGTGCTCGAGACCGTCACACCGCACGGCCTCGCTCCGCTCTGCGGGTCCGCTCCGGGCGTCGGCGTGATCGGATACGTCCTCGGCGGCGGCATGGGACCGATCGCGCGCAGCCACGGCTTCGCCGCCGACCACGTGCAGTCCATCGAGATCGTCACGCCCGCCGACGGCTACATCGTCGCCACTCCCGAGCAGCACAGCGACCTGTTCTGGGGGCTTCGGGGCGGCGGGAAGCTCGGCTTCGGCGTCGTCGTGGCCGTCACCCTGGATCTCTTCCCCATCGAGACTCTGTACGGCGGCGGCATGTTCTTCGCCGCCGAGGATGCGAAGGCCGTCCTCGACGCCTGGGCTGTGTGGAGCCGCGACCTCCCGCTCTGCGTCTCCACGTCCGTCGCGATGGTGCGCGTCCCCCCGCTGCCGGAGCTACCCGAGCCGATCCGCGGCAAGTTCGTGCTGCACCTCCGTTTCGCCGACCTGGACACGGCGGACGACGCCGAGGCGCGGCTGGCTGCGATCCGCTCCGTCGCGACGCCGCTGATCGACTACATCGGCGAGATGCCGTACGCCGCGATCGGCGCGATCCATCAGGACCCTGTCGTCGGGACGCCCGTCACCGAGGGCGGCGTCACGCTGAGCGCCCTCCCCCAGGAGGCGGTGGACGCGCTGTGGGCGGTGGCCGGCGATGCGGCGGAGGTGCCGCTGCTCGCCGTGGAGCTGCGCCTGCTGGGCGGCAAGGTGGGCGAGGCGCCCCTCGACGCGAACGCCGTCGGCGGACGCGACGGCGCCTACAGCCTGTTCGTGGTGAGCGCGCCGATCCCGGAGCTGCTCGAGACTGTGCTGCCACAGGTGATCGGCGGCGTCTTCTCGGCCGTCGAGGAGTGGCACGCCACGGAGCTGCTCACGAACTTCGTGGGGCGCGCCAACGGACCGGACGCCCTGCGCCGCTCCTGGTCGCCCGAGGTCCTGCAGCGCCTCGAGTCGATCCGCGACGCCGCCGACCCGGACGGCATCTTCGCCGCCAAGACCGCGATCCTCGCGTAGCCGGGAGCCGGACTTCCCCGCCCTCACTCCCTCGCGGCGAGCGCGCCGCGTGGGCCCCCGGCACTTCCCCTTCAACAGGTCTCGATGCTCGGCTTGGCCTGTTTAAGGGAAGTGGGCCTGTTGAGGGCAGGCGTACCGGGCGCTAGTCCTTCTCGCGGGCTTTGCGGGTCTCCCGGTCGTTCGCCTTCTGGATCGCGTCGACCAGCTCGTCCTTGTTCATCGACGAGCGACCGCTGACATCCAGCCGCTTGGCGACATCCATCAGGTGCGCCTTGCTCGCGTTCGCGTCGACGCCGCCCTTCGTCTCGCCCGGCGAATCCGCGCCGCCCTCCGCCTTCTTGTCCGACGGGCCGCGCTCGCCCTTCTCCTCCCAGTGGTCGCCGACCTTCTCGTAGGAGTGCTTCAACGCGGCGAAAGCGGTGCGGTGCGCGCGTTCGCCGTCGCCGTACTCCTTCTCCGCCGACTCCAGCGTCTTCTCGTAGATCTCCTGCGCGTGCTTCGGCGACCGCTCGATCGTCGACGGCAGGTCCCTCTCGTCCTTCGGCATGTCCGTGTCCTCTCTTCTGCGTGCGTTCAGGAGACGTTCGAGACCGGTCCGGGAGGGGCGGACGGCTGATCGCCGCCGGGGTCGGTGATCGCGCCGGTCGGATCCTCGTCCTGCACGATGTGCCGCCCGCCGCTGCGCTCGGCCGTCGCCCGGCCCTGCTCCACAGCCTCGTCGCGGCTGGAGAAGCTCGCCGAGGCGGCTGGGTCCCCTTCGACGCTGTTCTCCCACTGGCCGCGGTTGTTCCGCGTCGTCACGTCGCCGTCCGCCATGTCCACTCCCTTGCGATGAAAGTCCTGGTCGACAGCCAGTCAACGCCCGCAACGCCGAGCGACGCACCCCCTTGCCAAGCGGCACCGCGGCACTCCGGTTGCACCGCATCCCACCGCAGATAGCACCGAGATTGCAGCAGGTTTTCCTGCCGGTGGCATGCCCGTGCGCCTCAATACGCTCGCCCCGCGGCACCGATCCGGCGCCACCATCTCCGACTCCCCGACTGCAAGGAAACGACTGCTCCCATGACCGCCACCACCCCCGCCCCGACAGCCGCCGCCCCGGTCCCCGGCAAGACGCTCGGCATCGTCGGCCTGATCCTCGCCATCCTTCTGCCGCTGATCGGGCTCATCGTCAGCATCATCGCGAAGTCCCAGTCGAAGAAGGCGGGCGTCAAGAACGGCCCGGCGACCGCCGGCATCGTGGTGGGCATCATCCTCACGCTGCTCTACGTCGGCCTGATCATCTTCTCCATCTGGCTGGGCACGAGCGCCCTCGGCATGGCCACCGAGGTCTGCAACCAGCTCGGCGAAGGCGAGTGGGTCGTGGACGGCGTCACCTACACCTGCGGCTGATCCCTTCCCGACTCTGACGCACGACGAGGGGCCCCGGCATCGCGCCGGGGCCCTTCCGTCTGCCGGGACTAGCCGACCGGATCCGGTTCGCGGGTCGCCATCCGCTCCAGGCGCCACAGCTCCTCCTGCGCCTGCCCGGCGAGGAACTCCAGCGTGGCGACGTCGGCGGGCGTCGGCTTCTTCGGCCGCGCACCCATGAGGCAGAACGTGCCGATGTTCTCGCCCGCGAGCGACTGCAGCGGCGTACCCGCGTAGAACTGGATGTGGCCGAGCTCCAGCAGGGGGTTGCCGGCGAACCGGGCGTCCCGTCGGGCATCGGGCACCACGAGCGTGTCGTCGGCGAGGACCGCCTGCTGGCAGAAGCTGAGATCGGCGGGAATGGAGCTCGGCAGCCCGGCAGGCGTGGCGTACCAGAGGCGGTCCCCTTCGAGCAGGCTGACCGCGGCGAGCTCGACATCGAACCGCGACCGGGCGAGCGCCGTGAGGCGCTGGAGCTCCGGCGATCCGCCGTCGGGCGCGAAGCGCATCGCCTCCGCCATGCCGGCCCAGTCGGGCGCCGCCAGCGGAAGTTCGACCTGAGCGTCGTCGACGGCCCGAGCCGCTGCCACGGCGGGTGCGACGGCGTCGGCGATGGCCGCAGCCCACTCCGCGTACATGGCGGGCGATCCGAAAGGCCGCGCGAGGTCCGGCTGCACCGTCGGCAGCTCGCGGCAGTCCACGTTGCCGTAGTCCGCCGCCACCGAGCGCGCTGCGGCGTTCAAGCGCGGCGTGTGCAGGTCGGCGAGCGCCCCGACCGCCCCGTCGTACATGCGCACTGAGCGGATGGGCTGGATGCTCCACAGCACGATCCGCGCGCCGGGACGCATGCGGGCGGACAGGGAGTCGAGGAGCGCCCGCAGCGCGGGAATCCATTCCCGCAGCGGCGTGAGGCGCACGGCGTCGTTCACCCCGATCACGATGCTGACGGCGTGGTAGCCGGACAGGTCCCGATCGCCCAGCCACGCGACGGAGGAAGTCATGTTCATCCGCTCATCGCCGACGAAGTCGACGTCCGTCGGCCGGCCGGAGCGGGCGGCAGCGGCTCGAGAGAGGTGGCCGGCGAGCGCCAGCTCGTGAGTGGTGACACCCCAGCCGTGGCACGGACCGTTGCCGAGCAGCAGTACGGCGTCTGCGTCCCGCGCGCCGCTGCGGATGTTCGGGGAGTCGCGGGGCTGCGGCACATCGCCGTACCTGCCGAGGGACAGCGCGTACAGGATCCGGCTGAGCGGTCGAACCGCCTCGTAGATCTCCACGCCCCGCTCCGCCCTTCGATTTCCCGCGCCCCTTCGCTGGGGCGCAGAGAACCGACTTTCGCCGTCCCGGACGCGCCGGCCTGTGCGACGCGCCGTCCGTCATTCGACCTGGGGCGGGAAAGCGGATGCCGGATGCGCGACCCCAGTTCGAGGAGCCCAGCCGGCGTGAGGCGCCCGGGGCATGCCGTCGCCGGTATGGATCCGCCTGCATTTCGCGGATTTCCGCGCGACACGGCGTGCTGAAACGATGTTGGAACGGCTCTCACTTCTAGAGTCCTGTCATGCCCTCCGACTCGCGACTCACCGCCGCGCACCGCGAGGACATCGGCTCACCGCGCGCGTCCTCGTCCGCGCCCGTGCGGCCACTTCTGCCGGTTCCCCCGGCAGCGGCGCCCGTGGTGCCCGTCGCGTCGCCGACCACCCGCTCCACCGATCAGGACGACGCCTCACCGCAGTACACCGGCCCCGTCTACTTCACCGGCCCGCAGGCGTGGGCGACTGTACGCAAGGCGCGCCCGACTGTCACCAAGTCGCGCACGGGCATCACCCTCAGCGCCTACCGGCGCGCACCCGACGAGCAGGTGAGCTCCCCCGACCTGCTGCGCAACCTGCGGCTCGCCGCCCCGGGGATCGTGCGCACGGCGAACGAGATCGTCGACGTCGAGGGGCCGATGCCCCTCCAGCGGCTGATCACCCTGGTCGCCCGCCGCTTCGGGATTCCGCGACTCGACCCCCAGCGCCGCTACCACCTGACCCGCGTGGTGTCGCCTCAGTTCCGCGTCATCGACGAGTTCGTCTGGCCGAGCGGCGCGAAGCCGGCCAACTGGCGCGGCGTGCGCAGCGTGTCCGATCCCAACGAGCGCCGCCTCACCGACATCAGCCGCCAGGAGCTGCAGAACGCGATGGAGTTCGTGCTCGGCGATGTGCAGAGCCTCCCGCGCGAGCAGCTGCTCGGCGACGCAGCGGCTCTGCTCGGCTACCCGCGCATCCCCGCCCCGACCCGCGACTGGGTGGTCGGCGCACTCGCCGAGGGCATCGTCACCGGGCGGTTCCGGGAGCGCGACGGGGACGTCACCCTCTCCTGACGCCCGGGAGCCTCTGCACTCGAAGCTGAGAGCGGGCTGAGGCTCTCTCGACATTCCAAGCGATCCGCACCTCGGTGCCGAATCCGCTGCATGTCGACCTTCCCCGCAGCACGAGGCGCGATCACCGCCGTTCTCCTGCTGCCCCTCCTCGCCCTCACCGGATGCATGGGCACGACCGGTGCGCCCTCCTCCGGTGGCAGCGCATCCGAGTCGAGTGCTCCGTCCTCGTCGATGCCCGCCGAGGAGGAGACCGATCCCGCCGGCGAAGGCGCAGAGGTCATCGCCATGGGTCTCGCCTTCGTGCCCACCGACATCACCGTCGCCGCCGGCACGACCGTGCGCTGGGTGAACCAGGAGGCCATCACCCACACCGTCACCTCCGGACCGTGGGGCGACGTGAACGAGAGCACCGGCCTTCGGGGCTCGCAGACGCCGGACGGGACGTACGACCACACCCTCAGCCCCATGGGCGAGGACGGCGACACGTTCGAGTTCACCTTCACCGAGCCCGGCACCTACCAGTTCTTCTGCCGTCCGCACGCCGGCATGTTCGGCACCATCACCGTCGAGTAGCGGACCCGACACCCCCGAACCCACCCGGGAACGGGACAGCACCACACCAAGGAGAAGCACCATGCGCAAGTCCATCACAGCAACCGGTCTCGGCCTCGCCGCGATCCTCGCCCTCGCGGGCTGCTCCACCGGCACCGCCGCTGGCAGCGAGACGGAGTCGTCCTCGACCCCCATGTCGGAGTCCATGGAGATGACCGACACCGTGAACAGCGACGGCTCCGGCCTCCGTGCCGCCCTCACCGGCCTGCTCTACGACCACGTCTACCTCGCCGGAGCGGCCATCAACCAGGCGCTCGCCGACGGGGGCGACCTGACCGCCCCGAAGACGGCCGCCGCCGTCGCAGCGCTCGACGAGAACTCCGTCGAGGTCGCCGCGGCAGTCGGCAGCGTGTACCCGGACGCCGAGGAGCCCTTCCTCGAGTCCTGGCGCTCGCACATCCCGTTCTTCGTCGACTACACCCTCGGCAAGGTCACGAACGACCAGGCCAAGGTCGACGCGTCCGTCACCGGACTGCAGGACTACGCGGTCTCGTTCGGTGAGCTGATCAACTCGGTCGTCCCGGAGCTGCCCGCCGAGGCCGTCCAAGGCGAGCTCGAGATGCACGCGACGAGCCTCCTCGCCGCGATCGACGCGAACATCGCCGGCGACCCGGCCTACTACGGCCTCCTCAAGGACGCCGCGGGCCACATGTCGATGACCGCCACGGCCCTGGCCGGCGGCATCGCGCAGAACGCCGACATCCAGTAACACCCCTCGCTCGGGCGGACGCGGACGTCAGCACCGCGTCCGCCCGACTCCCCTCCCCACTCCCCGCCCCGTTCTTCCCCCGACGCCCAGGAGGCAGCCATGCGAGCAGCAGCTCCCGCCGGCCACGTCCTGGCCGCGCTCGCCGCTCTCGGTCTCGCCGTCAGCGCGTACATCCACGCCCGGCTCGCCACGCCGTTCGACGGCAACCGCGGCGCACTCCTCAGCCAGGGCGACCTGTTCCGCATCCAAGCGGCCGTCGACTGCCTGGCCGCCGTCGCGATCCTCGTCCTCCCCCGTGCCGTGACCGTCGCAGCAGCCGCGGTCGTCGCAGCCGGCGGCGCCGCCCTGCTGTACGTCACAGTGCTCCTCCCCCTCGACCTCACGGCTCTGGGCCTCCCCGTCCTCTTCGAGCCGGCCTGGTACCCGGACAAGACCGCCGCGCTCATCGCCCAGCTGATCGCGGTGGCCGCGGCCGGCATCCTCCTCGCCCTCCGGCTCCGGGCGGGAAGCAGCAGACGGGCCCGCTCGTGAGCGAGCTGCGGAAGGACGTGGAGCGCCGCCGCGCCGTGCTCGCCAGCGAGGCGGACACCCTGCTCAGCCGGGTCGCCACCGGCGATCAGGGCGCTTTCGCGTCCCTCTACGACCTGCTCTCCGCGCGCGTCCTCGGGCTCGTCGTCCGCGTCCTCGTCGACAGGTCGCAGGCCGAGGAGGTGACGCAGGAGGTGTTCCTCGAGGTGTGGCAGAGTGCCCCTCGGTACGACGCCGCTCGCGGCACCGCCGTCACCTGGGTACTGACCATGGCGCACCGCCGGGCGATCGACCGCGTCCGCGCCGCCCAGGCGTCCCGTGACCGGGACCTGCGCGAGGGCATCCGCGGTCTCGACCGCGAGTACGACAGCGTCACCGAGACCGTCGAGGTGCGCATGGAGCACGAGCGCGTCCAGCGCGCCATGGCGCGGCTGACACCGCTGCAGCGGGAAGCCCTGCAGCTGGCGTACTACGGCGGCTACACCTCGGGCGAGGTCGCCGTGATGCTCCAGGTGCCGATCGGCACCGTCAAGACCCGCTTGCGCGACGGCCTCATCCGGCTCCGCGACGAGCTGGGAGTGGTCCGATGATGTCCCGCCAACAGATGCACCACCTGAGCGGGGCGTACGTCCTCGGCGCGCTCGACCCGGCCGAGCGCCGGCTGTTCGAGGAGCGACTGCCGTACTGGGAGGACATGCGAAGCGAGGTGACCGAACTGGCGGACACCGCGGTGGCCCTCGGCCTCGCCGTGGCGCCTGTGAACCCCGGACAGGACCTGCGCAGCCGCGTGCTGCAGTTGGTCGCACAGACGCCCCAGCTCGAGCCCGATCAGCCGCCGCTGGACGTGGCCGGGCGGCGGCGCCCCCGGGGTGCGAGCAGCACCAGGGTAGTCCGGACCCCGGGTCCAGGTTCCCGCGTGGGCAGTGCCGCGGGACCGCGGAGGTCCGGCCTGGCCGCGCTCGCAGCGATCGGCGCCGCTGCGCTGGCAGTGATCGCCGCGGTGCAGTTCGGTCCCGCCCTGGTCGGCGACGGTCCGGACCCGGTCTCCGTCGCGCAGGTCGCCTCAGCGGAGGACGCGCGTCGCATCCCGGTCCAGTTGGCCGGCGCTCGCGGAATGGAGCTCGTCTACTCCGGGACCCTGGAGGCGTCCGTCCTGGTGTGGGATCAGCTGCCCGCGCTCGACCCGGAGACCGTCTACGAGCTCTGGTATGTCGGGGACGATGCCCGCCCTGCCGGACTCCTCCGTCCGGGCAGCGACTCCGGCTCCCTCCTCCTCGAGGGCGAATGGAGCGCCGGCGAGCGAGTGGGCATCACGATCGAGCCGGCGGCCGGCTCCGAACACCCGACCGCCGAGCCGATTGCGATGCTCGGCCCCCTCGCCTGAGCGCCGACGACCGCTGAGCGGATCCGCGACGGTCCGGCGGAGCCGCCGCCGCAGCCCCGTTGCGGAACTGCCGGAGCGCTGCGAACCGGTCGGTGGGAGGCGCAAGCCCCTGCGCCCGCGTCATCGGCAGGCGGGAGAATCGGGTCATGGCCGAATCGACGTCGCACGTGTTCGTGGTGCGCGGCCGGATCGAGCACATCGCGTGCGACGCCTGGCTGCTGCCCACCGACGAGCGCGCCGAGCTGACGAAGTCGTGGCAGCGCGTTCTCGACGACCTGGACGAGAGGCTGGGCCGCTCCGAGTTGGAGACGCTGCGCTCCGGCGCCGCCCTCGTCGCGGAGCTCGCCGGATCCGACACGCGGCCGACGCCTATCCTCACCGTCGGGCCGATGGAGAAGCTGCGCTCCCCCGAGGAGCTGCGGCCCGCGGTCCGGCAGTTCCTCGAGCGCGGAGCCGAAGTAGCGGCTCGGAAGCGGGAGGCCGGGCTCGGCACCGCCGAGTACCGCCCCGTGCCGCTGCTCGCAATGCCGTTCTTCGGGTCGCGCGGCGGGGGCGGCAGCCTCACCCAGGGATCCCTGCTCACCACCCTGCTGGACGAGGCGTCCCGCACAGGGCGGCGACTCGGCGTCGATGTGGTCCTCGTCCTCGCCCATGAGCCGGTACACGCTCTGGCCCAGCACGTCCGGCGCACCGGCAGCGACGCCTGGGCGGAACTGGGGCCGGAAGTCTTCGCGGAGGCGGAGCGGCTCGCCGTCGAGGCGATAGCAGGCCGCCTCGTGCCGTTCATGGGGGCCGGGGTGAGCATCACCGCCGGTGCTCCCGGGTGGCGCGACCTCATCGCCCGGCTCGCCGATCGTGCCTCGCTCACCCCGGAGGAGCGCGCCAGCGTGCTGCGGGACAGCAGGGACGCGCGCGACCAGGCCGCCTTCCTGCGTGAGGCGTTCCTGCGCACGCCTGTCAACGACGACGACGACGACGGCGGTTTCGCCTCCGCCATCATCGACGAAGTGAGGGTGACCCGGTACGGGCTCGCGCCCGCGCTGCTGGCCTCGCTGCGGGCCGAACAGGCGATCACCCTCAACTACGACCAGCTGTTCGAGCGGGCCGCTGACGACGCCGGTCTCCCCCGCACGGTCATCCCCGGCGACGGCCAGCCGGGTTCGCGCTGGCTGCTCAAGCTGCACGGGACCATCACGGACAGGTCGACGATCGTGCTCACGCGGGACGACTACCTCGGCTTCCACGTCGAGAGAGCCGCCTACACCGCGCTCGTCACCGCCACGATGATGACCCGTCACCTGCTCTTCGTCGGCTTCGGGCTGGCGGACGACCACTTCCACGAGATCGTGCACGACGTCCGGAGGACGGCCGGCGAGACCGCCACCGGTCCGATCGGCACGGTGCTGACCCTGCACCAGGATCCGCTGGAGATGACGATCTGGCGGGACGACTTCCGCTTCGTCCGCGCGTACACCGGCGACGAGGACTCGAAGTGGTCGGCGCGCGCGCTCGAGATCTT
>DATCMN010000222.1:0-10323 GCA_036563405.1 Naasia sp.
GAGATCGCGCTGTTCCTCTACGCGCCGCCGGCCTGAGCCGCGCCGGCGCGCACAGTCCGCCACGCCAGCAGCGCGGGCAGGGCGAGAGCCGCGCCGACCGCGACCTGGGTGAGGACGGCCGCCGGGCCGGATCCGAGGAGACCCGCGGCTGCGGCCACGCCGCTCGTGAAGATGGCGTGGGCGGCGACCACTCCGATGCCGGCGACCGCGATGCGGCCCCATCCGCCGCGGGCGGAGAGCGCTGGGAGGGCCACAGCGGCCAGCAGGGCCGACCAGAGCGGGTGGCCGAGCGGCGCGAGCAGCGCGTGCTGGATGGCGACGCCGGACTCGAGCAGGATCGGGGCTCCGGCAGCCGCCGGAAGCA
Organism: Naasia sp.; assembly: GCA_036563405.1. Classification (GTDB taxonomy): domain Bacteria; phylum Actinomycetota; class Actinomycetes; order Actinomycetales; family Microbacteriaceae; genus Naasia. Next base: position 365 of record DATCMN010000222.1, read on the forward strand.
GCGCCGAGTTCAGCGCGACATGCGCCTCGAGGATGCGGCCGAGCGCGTCGAACGCGGCGTAGCCGGCCCCCACGGCGCCACCGAGCAGGAGCCCGGTGCCGGCGGTGGGCGAGAAGCGGCGGGCGAGGAGGAGCACGAGCGCGAGCTTCGTGCCCTCCTCCAGCACGGCTGAGCCGAGCACGAGGGTCGGGGAGAGCGTCGCCCCGCCCGTGGCGGCGATGAGGAGGGCTCCTGCGCTGCCGGCCACTGCGGCTGAAGCGATCCCGCCGTAGATCAGCGTGCGCAGGAGCGCCGCGGTTCCCGGTCCGGATGCGGAGCGGCGCGCCATGGCGAGCACGAGCGTGAGCGGCACCACGAATGCGCCGAGGGTCGCCCACACGGCGATCACCAGCGGATCATCGGCGAAGGAGCGGGCGGCGCCGAGCGCGAGCCAGAGCAGGACGCCGCCGGCGAGCACCGCTGCCGGCGGAAGGGCGGACGCCTCGAGGAGACGGTGCCGCGCGCGGGGATGCGCCGATGCGGTGACCGTCACGTTGCTTCCCCCGAAATCCGAACGGCCGGCGGTCGCGCCCCCGCGCGAACATGACGCCGACCAGGACGTCTTCTCCATGTGTACTCGCGACGGGGGCGCGCTTTCGCGCCCCAGTAAGGGCGGCCCCAGGATGCGGGACGCCCGTTCGGGGCACTTGGACGCCCCCGGGTCGCCTTCCGTTCACCGCTCCGACGACCTCCGTCCTCCTCGGCTCCCTACCTTCGCCCCGGCACCGCCTGAACGCGGTGCCACCATCGAGAGGACATTCCATGCTTGTACGCCGGGGGGCTGCCGCACTCGCGGTCGCCGCAACCGCAACCCTGCTCGTCGCCGGCTGCGCCGGCGGTCCCGCCGCCTCCTCCGAGGGCGACGGGGTCGACGCCGCGACGGCCACCAGCCTCGACGCGTTCGGCTCGCTCGAGGCGCTGGAGGAGGCCGCCAAGGCCGAAGGCGCCCTCAACGTGATCGCCCTGCCCCGCGACTGGGCCAACTACGGCGCCGTGATCGACGCCTTCGCAGCCAAGTACCCCGAGATCACCATCAACGAAGCATCACCCGACGCGTCAAGCGCGGAGGAGATCCAGGCGGCCGAGACGAACCAGGGCCTCGACACGGCGCCCGACGTGTTCGACATCGGCCTCACGGTCGCGCTGCAGAGCACCGACTACTTCGCGCCGTACCAGGTCGCGACCTGGGACGACATCCCCGAGGAGCTGAAGGAGCCGAGCGGGCTGTTCGTCGGCGACTACGGCGGATTCATGTCGATCGGCTACGACTCGTCCAAGTTCGACGAGCCCGGCTCGCTCGAGGACCTGCTCGACCCGGCCTACAAGGGCGCCGTGGCGATCAACGGCGACCCGACCCAGGCCGGTGCGGCCTTCGCCGCAGTCGGACTCGCGACGGTCCAGAACGACGGCGAGCTCGACGACTTCACGCCCGGCATCGAGTTCTTCTCCGAGCTCAACGACGCGGGCAACATGCTGAAGCTCGACGTCACCTCGGCGACCGTCGCGTCGGGGGAGACCCCGGTCGTCTTCGACTGGGACTACCTGAACGCTGCGCACGCCGCCGAGAACCCGAATTGGAAGGTCACGATCCTCCCGGGCACCGGATACGCCGGCTACTACAACCAGGCGATCAACAAGGACGCGCCGCACCCGGCCGCCGCTCGCCTCTGGCAGGAGTTCCTCTACAGCGACGAGGCCCAGAACCTGTGGCTCGCCGGTGGGGCCCGCCCCGTCCGTGCCGACGCCATGGCGGAGGCCGGCACCATCGACGAGGACCTCTTCGCCGCGCTGCCCGCCTCCCCGGAGGAGGTCGTCGTCCCGACCGAGGAGCAGAGCACCGCGGCCGGCGAGCTCCTCGGCCAGCAGTGGGCCTCCGCGGTCGACTGATCGGTGATCGCACTCGCCCCTGAGGCGGCCGTCGGGACCGGACACCGCGTCCGGTCCCGGCGGATGCCGTCGTTGTCGGCCGTCGGGCTGCTGCCCTTCGGTGCCTACCTCGCCGTGTTCCTCGCCCTGCCCACGCTGCTCGCCATCGCGAGCGGGCTCGTCGGCGGGGACGGCGCGTTCACCCTCGAGAACCTCGCCGCGCTCGGCGATCCGGTGATCCTCACCACTTTCTGGAACTCGACCTGGCTGTCCCTGCTCACCGCCGCGGTCGGCGCGGTCGTCGGCGGCCTCCTCTGCTACGCCATGCTCGGCTTCCCCGCCGACGGCCGGGTCCGCTCCGTCGTGGACGCGGCAAGCGGCGTGCTCGCCCAGTTCGGAGGCGTGATGCTCGCCTTCGCATTCATCGCGACGATCGGCCTGCAGGGCGTCGTCACGGTGCTGCTCCGCGACGCGCTCGGCGTCGAGCTGTACGCGGAGGGAGCCTGGATCTACGAGCTGCCCGGCCTCGTGCTGCCCTACATCTACTTCCAGGTGCCGCTCATGGTGATCACCTTCCTGCCCGCGATGACCGGGCTCAAGCCGCAGTGGGCGGAGGCGAACCTGACGCTCGGCGGCACGCCCGCAGGCTTCTGGTGGCGCATCGGCATCCCGGTGCTCGCCCCGTCCTTCTTGGCGAGCTTCCTCCTGCTGTTCGCCAACTCGTTCTCCTCATACGCGACGGCCGCCGCGCTCTCCAGCCAGGGGTCGTCCATCGTGCCGCTGCAGATCCGCACCGCCCTCACCAGCGAGACGGTGCTCGGCCGGGAGAACCTGGCGGGAGCCCTCGCGCTGGGGATGATAGTCGTGATGGCCGCCGTGATGGGGCTGTACGCGCTGGTCCAGCGCCGCGCCGCCCGGTGGCAGTCGTGAGCGCGGAGCGGCTCGCGCCGCGGCCCGCGGTGCGGTGGACGATCCTCGCCGGTGTCGGCCTGCTGTTCCTCATCCCGATCGCCTCGATGATCGGGTTCACGCTCCGCGACGCGGGAGGGGGCAGCACGCTCGAGCACTGGACGGGCCTCGCCGATCCCGCCAACGCCGGGCGGTACCGGCCGATCTGGACGGGCATCGGCAACAGCCTGGTCCTCGCCGTGGTGACCGTCGGCATCGTCCTGTTCCTGCTCGCACCGACGATGGTCCTGATCACCCTGCGCTACCCGCGCCTGCGCCGGCCCTTCGAATTCCTGTGCCTGCTGCCGATCTCGATCCCGGCGATCGTCCTGGTGGTGGGGCTCACGCCCGTCTACCTCACGATCGGACGCACTCTGGGCACCGGAGCGTGGACGCTGGCCTTCGCCTACGGGATCACCGTCCTGCCGTACGCGTACCGGGCGATCCAGTCGAACCTCGACGGGATCGACGTGAAGACGCTCGCCGAGGCGGCCCGGTCCCTCGGCGCGGACTGGCTCACCGTGCTCCTGCGCGTGCTCGCGCCGAACCTGCGCGGCGGGCTGCTGGCCGCGTCGCTCATCTCGGTGGCCGTCGTCCTCGGCGAGTTCACGATCGCGTCGCTGCTCAATCGGCAGAACCTGCAGACGGCCGTGTTCGTCGTCAGCAAGCAGGACCCCTACGTGGCGGTGGCGTTCGCGCTGCTGGCGCTGCTGTTCGCCTTCCTCCTCCTGCTCGTGATCGGCCGCGTCGGCCGGATCGCCGGCACCCCTCGTCGCCGACGCACCCGCCCCGCTCAGGAGACCTCATGACCGACGCCGCCCTCACCGCTCCCGCCACCGACCGCACCGCGGCCGTCACCGGGAACAATCCACTCGTCGCCGTCCGCGGCGAAGGGGCGGCCGTGCAGTTCGCGGGCGTCGTCAAGGACTACGGCAGCACCCGCGTGCTGCACGGCGTCGACCTCGACATCCGGCCGGGCGAGCTGGTGTCGCTCCTCGGGCCGTCCGGCTGCGGCAAGACGACCGCGCTGCGCGTGCTGGCCGGCCTGGAGTCGGCGACCGGGGGAGTCGTGCGAATCGGCGGCCGGGACGTCTCCGCCGTCCCCACCAACAAGCGCGACATCGGCATGGTGTTCCAGTCGTACTCGCTGTTCCCGCACCTGTCGGTGCTCCGGAACACGATGTTCGGGCTCAGCATGCGGCGGGTGGCCGGCAAGGAGGCGGACCGTCGCGCCCGCGCGGCGCTCGAGCTGGTCGGCCTCGAGGGCTTCGCCGAGCGCTACCCGCACCAGCTGTCCGGCGGGCAGCAGCAGCGGGTGGCCCTCGCCCGCGCGCTCGTCACCGAGCCTCGCGTGCTGCTCCTCGACGAGCCGCTCTCCGCGCTCGACGCCAAGGTGCGGGTGCAGCTGCGCGACGAGATCCGCCGCATCCAGCTGCGCCTCGGCATCACCACGGTGTTCGTGACGCACGACCAGGAGGAGGCGCTCGCCGTCTCCGACCGCATCGCGGTCATGCACAAGGGCGGGATCGAGCAGATCGGCACCCCGGACGAGCTCTACCTGCGCCCCGCGACCCCGGTCGTCGCCGACTTCGTGGGTCTGTCGAGCGTCGTGCCCGGCAGCGTGAAGGCGGGTCGCGTGGAGGTGCTCGGCTTCTGGCTGCCGCTCATCACGCCGGCGGGTGACGGGCCGGTAGAGGCGTACATCCGCCCCGAGAACGTGCGGCTGGCGGATGAGGGCGTCGCGGCGTCCGTGCTGGAGAGCACGTTCCTCGGGTCGCTCCGGCGCACGCGCGTGCGCACCGAGTCCGGCGTCACCCTCGCACTGCAGCATTCGGTGAGTGAGCGGGTCGTGTTCGGCCAGGAGGTGCGGGTGGCGATCGCCGACGTTCCGGTCACGGTCCGGCAGCCCGCCGCCTGAGGCACCGGTCGGCTAACGGCATCGTTGTGGCCAAACGGCAACGGTAGAGCGTTGCCGTTAGGCCGGAGCGTTGCCGTCAGGGCGCCGCACCGGGAATCCCGCCGGCGGGTCAGCGGCGCTTGAAGGGGCCCTTGCGCTTCTCGGGCTCCGCGAAGTGCTTGTGCACCGCGGTGCGGCCCTTTTCGATAGCGGACTCGTACTTGTTGCCGGTCACGCGGTTGCCGGCGGTGGCCGCCGAGTCGGCGACCTTGCGCGCGATCGCGCGGCCCTGGGGGCTGTGCAGCGCCTTCCAGGCCATGTTGAGGTAGACGGCGGTCTTCGCGGTGGACTTCGGTGACGGCATGGCTGCTCCTCAGCGGGGCTGTGCGGGGTTGGTGGGGTCGCCGTGCGACGGCGGGTTGATCTTCGGGCCGGTGGTCGCGGCGGTGACGGGGGAGCCGTGCTGGCTCTGCGTCACCTCGGGCATCGCACCCGACAGCGTGCCGCTCGGCTCGGCTCCGTTGCGCAGCGCGTCGAGGCGGTGCTCCAGGACCTGGGTCACGGGGAGCCGGTTGCCGTGCTCGCGCTCGTACTCGAGCAGCTGCGCGACCGCTGTCGCATCGAGGGGCTGCAGGTGTGACGCGAGGTTGCCGACCGGGAGGTGGTCGTAGTCGGGGAGCGGGAGCTCATCGTGCTTCAAGGACACGTCGTCCTCCTCGTGGGCGTGGAGTGTCGTCGGTTCTCCCACGGTATGCGCGCGTCCTGCGAGGCGGCAGAGGGTTGCGATACCCCGGCCGATGCGCAACCCGCGGCCCCAGTGGGTGCGCGGGCAGGGGGAACGCGACGCTCCGGCAGACACGCAGAGGACTGCGGTCGCGTATCGCCCGAGCGTTGCGGATCTTCGCGGGGCCCCAGCGACGGGGCCCCAGCGCGGGCCGGAGTACGGTGGTGCGATGAGTGACGCAGACCTCCCCGACGAGCGCAACTTCGCCGACAGCGACGCCGAGCAGGCGAAGCTCCGCGCCGAGCACCGCAAGGAGCTGGGCCTCGACCCGGCCTTCGACGGTGTGGACATCAGCGAGCCGACGGGCACCGACCTGCAGGCCGGCGACGACCTCGACACCGGCTCCGGTTCGCACCGCAGTCGCGGCTGACCCGGTGGCCGCCTGGGTCGTGCGGACGCCCGCGGCCCCTAGACGGCCGCGATCTGTCCGCAGGACCCGCGTCGGCTCCGTGACCCGACCGTCCTAGACTGGGTGCCGCCAGCCTCTGTAGCTCAATGGAAGAGCAGTTCCGTCCTAAGGAAACGGTTGGGGGTTCGAGTCCCTCCAGGGGCACCGTCGCGAGACGCCCCTCCAGGGGCGCGCGGTCGGCGTTCCGTCTCTGCTCGGGCGCTGGAGATCGAGGTCAGCGCGCCCGGCGGGGCTGCTTCAGGCCGAGCATGTAGGGGAGGCCCTGGCCCACCGCGGCGAGGGTGTAGCCGAGTCGGGAGCGCCGGCCCGGAGCAGCGGGGGCGGTCTCCGGCACCGGGAAGTCGAGGTCGTTCACGTCGACGTAGTGCGCGCGCACCGGGCTGAAGCCCTCCAGGGGGCCGGTGAGCGCCGGGGCCAGCATCGTCCGATGTGCGCTCGGGAACAGCGGGTCGCGCTGCCCCGCCCGGGCGACGCTAGCGCAGCGCCAGCTCCCATGGCACCGGCGGTGCCGCTGTCGCGACCCCGGCGGCGATGCGCGCGCACGCGACGCCCTGATCGAACAGGGACTGCCGCACGCTCGGGAAGCCGAGCTCCGCGGCCACGGAGCTGTCGTCCCACCCACTCACGCGCGTGCCCGGACCGAGGATGTCCAGCGCGGCGGCCGCCAGCTGGTCGCTCATGGCGAGAACGGCATCCGGCTGGAACTCCTCGAGCGCCATTCGGGTGGCGCGGCGCCCGTCCTCGCGGGTGTGCCGGCCGACCACGGCGACGGGCACGTCGCTCCACACCCGTCCCGCCGCCTCGACCGCGTCGCGGTAGCCCGCCAGACGCAGCCGGGTGATCGGGTACGGCACGTCCGTCTCCGGTCCGCGCACCAGCCCGCTCCAGCGCCGGCGGTCGAGGGGGTGGGACAGGATAAGCGGCGCCTCGGCGCCTTCGAGCAAGTGGGCCGCCATCGCGTGCGCCGCCGCGCGATCGTCGGGCGCCACCACGGTGACCCCGGGCGCGGCCGGCCCGCCCTGGATCGCGGCGGGGCGCCCGGTCGCCGCTATCGCATCGAGCACCGGATCGTCGTCCACGGTGGTCCAGACGACGAACCCGTCCACGGCGGCCTCGCGGACGCGGTCGACGTCGTCGCGCTCGCCGGTGTTGGGGATGAGCACCAGGCCCAGCCGGTGCTCGACGCACACCCGGGAGACGCCGGCGAGGAATCGGGCGGCCTGCGGATCCTCGAACGCGTAGGGGAGATGCTCGCCGAGCACCACGCCCAGGTTGCCGATCGTCCCGCTGCGCAGCGACCGGGCCACGGGGTCCGGTCCCGAGTAGCCGAGCCGGCTCGCCGCCTCGAGCACGCGCTCCCGCGTCGCCGCCGCCACCCGCTCCGGCCGGGTGTACGTGTAGCTGACGGTCATGAGTCCGACGCCCGCTTCAGCGGCCACCTGGCGCATGGTCACCCGAGGGGTCTTCACGTGAGGAGTCTAGCTGTGTACCGTTACACAAGTGCGTTCGTCACTTCCCTCCTTCCTCGCTTTCGGCGCCTACGGCCTGTTCTGGGGCACCTGGGGCGCCGCCCTTCCCGCCCTCCGCGACGCTGCCGGGCTGAGTGACGCCGAGCTCGGAGTCGCCCTGCTCTTCGTGGGCCTCGGCGGGCTCCCCGCGATGCTCTTCACCGGCCGCACCGTCGACCACTTCGGAGCTCGGGTGACCGGCGTGCTGCTCGTCGCCCTCGCGGTGACCGGCGCCGTCGCCGCGATCCTCGGCCGCGACCTCGTCACCCTCTCGCTCGGCATGCTGCTCGTCGGGGCCGCATCCGGTGCCGCGGATGTCGCGCAGAACGCTCTCGCCGGCTTCGCCGAGCAGCGCTCGGGTCGCCGCACCATCACCGTGGCGCACGCGGTGTTCTCCTCGTTCGTCGTGATCGGGAGCCTGGGGGCGGGCGGGCTCCGGTCGGCCGGGGCCGACGCCGGGGGAGTCTTCGCGGTCGCGGGCGTGCTGCTCGCGGGCGGCGGACTGGCGGTGTGGCTGCTCGGCGACCGCCCGGTGCGGGGTCCTGGTTCGAGCTTCCCGTCGGGCCGTGTCGGACGCCGCTGGGCGCTGCCCTTCGTCGTGGTGGGCCTCGTGGGGGCGCTCGGCTTCGCCGTCGAGAACGCGCATCAGAGCTGGAGCGCGATCTTCCTCGCCGACGAACTCGCCGCCCCGCCCGCGCTCGCCGCCGTCGCCCCGGCGACGTTCGCGGTTTTCGCGGCGCTGACGCGCTTCGCGGCCGGGCTTCTCACCCGCATCCCCTCCGCCGCGCTCCTGCCCGGCGGCGCGGCGCTCGCCGTCCTCGGCACCCTCATTCTGAGTGCGGCCCACACGCTGCCTCTCGCGCTCGCCGGCCTGGCGCTCGCGGCTGTCGGCACCTCGGTGCTCTACCCCACCCTGCTCAGTCGGGCGACCCGCGACGTCCCGGCCGACAGGCGCGGTCGCGCCACCGCGGCCGTCGCGACCACCTCGTACCTCGGCTTCGTCGCCGGCCCGATGTTCGTCGGGGTGCTCGCCGCCGGGCTCGACCTCCGCGGCGCGATGATCGGCGTGGCCGCGCTCGCCGTGGCGTTCGCGGTTCTCGCGCCGCTCGTCACGCGCCGCGCTCCCGCCGCCGGGCGCCCCGTCGGCGCGCCCGTCTAGCGAGGGCTCAGGATCCCGCGCCCTCGGATCGCGGCGGGCAGGTACGGTCGGCGACGTGACGACGACAGCCGACAGGTTCCTCGCGTTCGCCGACCAGGCCTCAGGCGAGTCGGCGGTCTACGAGGAGGCGGCGAGAGGCATCGCAGGGGACTCCGACGTGCTCGAGCTCCTCGACGCGCTGCCCGAGCAGAAGCGGCAGCCGCCGCTCGTCCTCGCCTGCGCCCGATATCTGGGAGCGCCCCTCGGCCCGTGGCCGAGCCTGCGATCCTGGCTGCTCGCGGAGCGGGAGACGTTGGCTGCCGCGATGCTGCGCCGCCACACGCAGATCAACGAGCCGCGGCGATGCGCGGTCCTGCTGCCGGCCCTCGCGCTCCTCCCTGGGCCGCTCGCGGTCGTCGAGGTCGGTGCCTCGGCCGGTCTCACCCTCCTGCCCGACCGATACGCGTACCGCTACGTCGACACGAGCGGCGGGGAGAGGAGAGTGGGCGACGGCGCACCCGTCCTCGAGTGCGCGACGGAGGGACCGGTGCCCGTGCCGGACGCCGTCCCCGACATCCGCTGGCGCTGCGGCCTCGACCTCGCGCCCCTCGACGTCGGCGACCCCGAGGACGTGCGGTGGCTGGAGGCGCTGGTGTGGCCGGGGCAGCACGAGCGCCTCCAGCGCACCCGGGCGGCCGCGGCAGTCGCGCGTGCCCACCGGGCTCGGATCGAGGAGGGCGACGCCGTCGACGACCTGGAGCGCCTCGTCGCCGACGTCCCATCCGGGATGACGGTGGTCGTCGTCTCGCTCGGCACGCTCGTCTACCTGCCGGGAGCCCGGCGCCAGCTCTTCCGGGACCTCGTCCAGCGGCTCGGCTGTCGGTCGATCACGCTCGAACGGCTGGGTGTCCTCCCCGACCTCGTGCCCGACCGGCGGCCGCCGGCCGTCCTGGCGGCGCCCTGCCTGCTCACCCTCGACGGGGCCCCGCTCGCCTTCGCGAGCCCGCATGGGGAGCTGCTGGCCTGGCTCTGACCGGCGGCAGGACGCGGCACGGCGCGGCCGCTGGCAAGCTGCGGAGCGGCACACGCCCGTCGCTAGTATTCCCGGGGTGAGCACGACGCCCGCCGGCTGGTACCAGGATCCCGACAACGCGCAGGGCCTGCGCTGGTGGGACGGCTCCCGCTGGACTACCGACACCTCCGTGCGCCCGCAGCCCTACTCGGCGGGTGCCCTGCACGAGGAGCGCGCGCCGGAGGGAGCGGACTGGCGAACGCCGTGGATCTGGCTGGTGCTGCTCCTGCCTTTGCTCGCCATCCTTGGGTTCTTCCTCATCGATTGGCGGGAGTTCCTGCGCGCTTCGCTCGAGCCC
>DATCMN010000223.1:0-2372 GCA_036563405.1 Naasia sp.
CGCTGTTCGAGTTCACCGTGGGCAATCCCACGGCTGGCGTCCTCACCGGTTGGCTCTCCGCCTCCCTGCAGAACTGCACGGGCTGGGACGGGGTCGCCCCCATCGCGGGGAACAGTGCGGCGGGCTATGGCGGGAACGTCAATCGGGAGCGACGACGAGGGGAGACGTCGTCGATCGTCATGAGCAACGCTGTCCTCCCCAGCGACGACGCTCGCTACGGCCAGGTGGTCCTGTCCACGGACGGCCCCGGAGCCCACATCCTGGAGCAGTACGCCACGCTGGACGAGTACGCAGCCTTCCTCCGAGGCCGATATCTGCTCGATCACGCGGCAGGGAGCCCGCCCGGCGTTCCGCGCTCTGCCGGAGCGGGGTCCTTCGGGGGCCTTCGCAGTGCCACTGGCCCCAGCCCCGCTGGGGCGACCTGGAACGGCGCCCTGGCCGTCCCCTTCCGGCTCGCCCCGGGCGAGGAGCGACGGATCCGGGTCTGGATCACCTGGTGGTTTCCGAATCGCTACGTGGACTTCGTGCAGTTCGGGAACCGGGATGATGGACGGAGCCGACTGTGGCTGGGCGCTCACTACGCGACCGTGTGGCCGGACGCGATCGCCGTCGGCGACCATGTGCACACCTTCTGGGACGGCCTCGCCGAGCGGACAGCCCAGTGGCTCGACGCCTTCCGCGGTCACCCTCCTGAGGCCGTCGAGCATCTGCTCGCGCAGGCGGCACTCGTGCGGTCGACGACCTGCTTCCGGGCCGCCGACGGAGCCTTCTTCGGCTTCGAAGGCGTGCAGGGCGCCTCGACCGGCGGATGGGCGGACCATGGCGGCTCGTGCCCGCTGAACTGCACCCACGTGTGGAACTACGAGCAGGCGGTCGCCCGACTCTTTCCGGTGCTCGAGAGATCCATGAGGGACACCGAATTCGATGTCATGCAGGCACCCGACGGGTCTCTGCCCCACCGAGTACTGGTGCCCACGTTCCTGCGCCAGCCGTGGGGTGAGCCGATCGGCGGCCCCGTGGAGCCGGCACTCGACGGGATGCTGGGAGCGTTCCTCAAGACCCTGCGCGAGGTGCAGCACGGGGCGCCCGCCGAGTGGCTGCAGCGCCGCTGGCCCGCACTGCTCCGCCTTCTCGCGCACGTCCGAGGGGGGTGGGAGCAGCCGTCCGGTGTATTGGCAGGAGCGCAACCCAGCACCTTCGACATCCCGCTCCACGGCGTGAATCCCTACATCGGCTCACTGTGGCTGGCCGCGCTGCGGGCGGTCGAGGAGTTGGCGCTTCTCGTCGGCGACGAGAAGACCGCCCGCACGGCGCGAGGCTCGTTCGACCGCGCGAGCCTCGAATACGACAGCGTCACCTTCACCGGCGAGTACTACGCGCAGGTACTCGCCCCGACTGACCCGCCGGATGGCTCGTGGGGCGGCGGGTGTCTCGCGGATCAACTGGTCGGACAGTGGTGGGCCCACCAGTTGGGACTCGGCTACATCCTCCCCGCCGACCACGTCCGTTCGGCACTCTCCGCCATCTTGCGGCACAACCTGCGACGCGGTTTCCCCTCAGGCAGCGGCACCGGTCGCGTCTTCGCCCACGGCGACGAGACAGGACTGGTGAATTGCTCGTGGCCGGAGGGGGGACGACCCGAGAATCCCGTCTGGTACAGCGATGAGGTCTGGACGGGCGTGGAACAGCAGGTTGCCGCCTCGATGCTGTTCGAAGGCCTCGACCGAGAGGCGGAGCAGATCCTGGAGGCGATGCGACGCAGGCACGACGGCCGGCACCGCAGCCCCTTCAACCACATCGAGTGCGGAGATCAGTACGCGCGCGGTATGGCCGGCTTCAGTCTTCTGGAAGCGCGCAGCGGACTCCGCGTCGATGCGACCAGGGGCGCGGTCGTGGTGGCACCGGGAGCCCGGTCCGGCCGATGGCCGCTGTTCTCGGGCACGGCATGGGGAGTGGTCGAGGTCGCGGCGGAGATCGATCTCTCCCTGCTCAGCAATCCCCGGCTACGCGCCGACGACCAGCGAGAAGGACGCGAAGTGGTGGTATCGCAGTGATCCGCGCGAGTGAGCAGGACGGCAGCTACCCGCGTCCTCAGCTGGTGCGTGAGGAATGGACTTCCCTCGACGGCGAATGGGAGTTCGACTTCGACGACGCCCTCGCGTGGGATACAGATGATCGGCGCGCGCCAGGTGCGGGCCCCCTGCCGAGGCGCATCCAGGTCCCTTTCGCGCCTGAGTCGGAGCTCAGCGGCATCCATCTCCCGGGGCCGTATTCGGTGCTCTGGTACCGGCGGGCTTTCACGAATGACCGTGCTCCCGGTGAGCGTGTGATACTCCATTTCGGAGCCGTGGATCACGAGGCGCGCGTGTGGG
>DATCMN010000231.1:0-3941 GCA_036563405.1 Naasia sp.
CGCTGTTCCGGCAGCGGCTCGACCTCTTCCCGGCCGCCACCGCAGCGGAGGCGGCCTCGCTCGTTCGGCACCGTCTGGAAACGGCGGGCATGCCACCTGTCGGGCCGCTCGTCGGCGTCGGCTTCCGCGACGCCGTGTGGCCGGACCGGCCGACGCGGGAGCTCCTCGATGAGGCAGCGGGGGGCAGGCCGGTGGTGCTGCTCAGCGCCGACCTGCACACTGTGTGGCTCTCCACCGCCGCCGCGTCGGCTCTCGGCGAGGGCGGGGCCGACCTGCTGCGGGAGGGCGACGCCTTCCGCGTCGTACAGGCTCTCGACGGACTCCCGGACACGCTCGTCGACAGGTGGGCGATCGACGCGTCCCGGACCGCGGCGACCCGCGGCGTGGTCGGCATCGTCGACCTGGAGATGGCATGGAACAGGGAGGTGTGGCTGCGCCGCCGTGCGCTCGGCGCCGATGCCCTCCGAGTGCGGTTCGGCGTGTACCCGCAGCACCTCGACCGCGCGCTCGCCGAGGGGCTGCGCTCGGGTGACGCCGTCGATAACGGCGGCCTGATCGAGGTGGGCACCCTCAAGGTGCTGATCGACGGCTCCCTCAACACCCGGACCGCGTTCTGCCGGCACGAGTACCCGGACGCGTCCGCCCTCCCGTCGCCGCACGGGATCCTCACGGTTCCGGAGGACGAGCTCGAGGAGCTGCTGCGCCGGGCCGTGGCGGGTGGCATCACGCCCACCGTGCACGCGATCGGCGATGAGGCGAACCGGGTGGCACTCGACGTCTACGAGCGCCTCGGCATCGGCGGCCGCATCGAGCACGCTCAACTGATCGCCGACGAGGATGTGCCGCGCTTCGCCGCCCTGGGCGTGCAGGCGAGCGTCCAGCCCCGGCACGCGGTCGACGACCGGGACATCGCCGAGCACCACTGGCGGGGAAGAACCGACAGGGCCTTCCCGTACCGGTCGCTGCTCGACGCGGGCGCCGTGCTCGCCTTCGGCTCCGACGCCCCCGTCGCTCCGCTCGACCCGTGGGAGACCATCGCCGCCGCGGTGTACCGGACCGGCGACGACCGCCCCCGGTGGCATCCCGAGCAGGCGGTCACGGTGCTCGAGGCGCTCGCCGCGTCGACCCGGGGCCGTTCGGACATCGCCGAGGGCGACCTCGCCGACCTGGCGGTGCTGGACGCCGATCCGCTGGCGGTGACCTCCGCTGCGGCTCTGCGATCCCTTCCGGTCGCCGCGACGCTCCTCGGGGGACGCTTCACGCACCGCACCCTCTGATTCACACCGGCGCGCCTCGACGCCCAGGAGACCTCGCGGCACGCCCTGGCGACGGGGCGCGGATCAGGCCTCGGCGATGTGCGCCTGCAGGAACCAGCGGTCCTTCACGAGACCCCGCTCGACCTCGATGAGCACGTCCTGGCTGGCGACGTCGATCGTGTCGAGCGCCGCGATGCCCGTGTGCAGCACCTCGAGGGTGGCGTCGATCTGGGCGACGACCTCCGCGAGGACCTGGTCGCTGCGCTGGAAGCCGCCCTTGAGGGCCGGGGTCGTCGTGTCGGCGGCGACAGTCGCGATGCGGCCGTCGACGGGCAGGCCGAGGGCCACCACACGCTCCGCGATCAGGTCCGCCCATTCGCGGACGTGATCCACGTAGACGTCGAGCAGCTCGTGGACGCCGATGAAGTTGGGTCCGCGGACGTGCCAGTGGGCCTGCTTCCCGTCGACGCTCATGGCGGTGAGGTTGACGACGAGCGGCTGGAGGAACTGCGCCGCCCCTGCGGCCACAGCAGTCCCGAACACGGACTGCGGTTCACGGGCGGCGGAGACTGTCTCGGTCATCGGAGATCCCTTCGGTCGACTGCCGACAACGGTACCGATCAGGGTTTTTCCCGCAAGCAAGCGAAGGCTCGGCTAACTTCCGCGGAATGACCGAGTGGCCACGGGGGTTGGCAGAAGGGATGACCGCTCCGCTCTCCGTCCTCGATCTCGCCACAGTCTCCGATGGCGCCAGCCACTCCGAGGCGCTCGCCGACACGATCGCCCTCGCCCGCACCGCGGACGAACTCGGCTACCGGCGGTTCTGGGTGGCCGAGCACCACGGGATGCCCGGTGTCGCAAGCTCGTCCCCGCCCGTGCTCATCTCCGCGATCGCCGCGGCGACGGAGCGGATCCGTGTCGGCTCCGGGGGAGTGATGCTGCCGAACCACTCGTCGCTGGTGGTGGCCGAGCAGTTCGGCACTCTCGTCGCGCTCTACGGGGGCAGGATCGACCTCGGCCTGGGCCGCGCGCCGGGCACCGACCCGATCACGACCGCGGCGGTGCGCAGGGGATCGCAGCAGGAGAGCGTCGACGACTTCCCCGATCAGGTGATCGAGCTTCTCGCGTACTTCGGCACCATCCCGCCCCTCGACGGCGGCCAGGGCGGCCGCATCCTCGCCGTGCCGGGCCTCGGCGACTCCCCGGACCTGTGGCTGCTCGGCTCCAGCGACTTCAGCGCCCGGCTCGCCGGGATGATGGGCCTGCCGTTCGCATTCGCCCACCATTTCGCCGGCGGCAGGCACACGCGCCTCGCGTTCGAGGTGTACCGCCGGGCGTTCACGCCCTCGGTGGTCCTGCGGGAGCCGAAGTCCATGGTGGCCGTGGCGACGATCGTGGGGGAGTCGGCGGAGGACGCACGGAGGCTGATGCTGCCGGGCGCCCTGTCGATGGTCCGGCTCCGCAGCGGCCGGCCCGGACGGGCGCCAACGCTTGCGGAGGCCGAGGCTCACCCGTGGAGCGAGGCCGAGCTGGCCTACGTCGACGACCGGATCGCGACCCAGGCGATCGACGACCTCCCCGGGGTGCGCAGGCGGATCGACACGCTCGTCGAGGACACCGGCGCCGATGAGGTCATCATCGTTCCGCAGGGCCCGGAGCTGGCCTACCGGCAGTCGACGCT
Organism: Naasia sp.; assembly: GCA_036563405.1. Lineage (GTDB taxonomy): Bacteria > Actinomycetota > Actinomycetes > Actinomycetales > Microbacteriaceae > Naasia. Next base: position 2,938 of record DATCMN010000231.1, read on the forward strand.
TCGCGCCCTCGCCGCCTGACAGGGCACCGCTCGCCGTCCCCGTCAAGGGGAGGAAGGCCACGCCGGGGCATGCCTAGGCTCGCCGCCATGACCGCCCGCCGCCTGCTCCTTCCCGCCGCCGTCGCCGCCGCGCTCGTGCTGACCGGCTGCTCCGGCAGCCTCGATCCCACGCCCGAGCAGACCGCCGCAGCCGAGCAGTCCGGTCAGGACGTGACCGACCTCCGGGCCGCGCTCGCCCAGGTCGATCCCGCGCTCGACACCCAGGAGGCGGGGGATGCGGCGGACCAGGTGTGCGTCGAGATCCAGGAGGGGCAGGACGACGCCGCCGTGGAGTCGACGGCCCGCGACGCGTTCGGCGGGCTCTCCGACGCGGAGTTGAGTGACGAGCAGGTCGCCGAGATCGTCGAAGCGGTGAAGACGCACTTCTGCCGCTGAGCCGGGCGGGGGTTAAACCCCGCCCGGATCGGGGAGGCGGCACCATGCCGCCGGAACGGCCGGATCGCGAGGCTGGAGCGAAGGGTCGGCGACCGCCGGCCTTGCGCCAGTCCGGTGCGTATCGCGCCGGCGACCAGCAGAATCGAGTTCCCGATCATGAGCACCGACACGACGCCGCTTCCGGCTTCCCCTCCCGCCGCGACTGCCGTCGCGCGCCCCGCGGAGCGGTCGGGGTACCTGACTCGATGGGCCCGCGTGCCGCGGGAGCTCGGCTTCCTGCTGCCCACCCTGCCCATCGTCCTCATCTCGCTCACGGTGCTCAGCGCGCTCTTCACCACCGGGGTCGGATCGCTTCTCGTCATCTTCGGCATCTTCCTGGTGCTCGCCGCGCTCTTCGCGGCGCGCGGCTTCGGGGTGTTCGAGCTGCTCCGGCTGCAGGGTGCGGGCTTCCCGCCGATCCGGCCGCCCGCCTGGGATCGCCTGGCCCGTGGACGCAGCGGCTGGGCGAAGGTGTTCTCCCCGGCGATCGACGGCCACTACTGGCTGTACCTGCTGCACGGCATGATCGT
>DATCMN010000238.1:0-5033 GCA_036563405.1 Naasia sp.
TCTGGCGTCGTCGGCGCCCGGCGGGAGATGTCCCGGGGCCGGGTGCCGCGCAGCCGGTCCCGCCCATGCCGGCCGAGCCCGCGGCGGCGGGCGCGGCCGCCGGTCCCGCCGAAGCGGCGGCCGACGGGGAGCGCGCGACCGAGCCGGTGCCGGTCGACGCCTGACCGGTCCCCCGAGCGAGGGGCATGTACCCCTCTTCGGGGGAGCAAAACCGCGGAAAATCGGGGCTTATCCGCGAAACGGGGTACGAAAGTGTCCCCCGGGTGTCCCTGCAAATGCCGACTGTGGGAGCCGGAGCGGGTAGGCACTATTGATGGTGTCAGGTGCTCCTCTAGTGAGCATCACCGGGCATCCGCCAACTAGGGTAAGCGGGCGGATGATCTGGGGGCGAGTCAGGGTGATATTCGGGTTGTCACCCTGACTCGGGTTTCATGAGGGCCGGTCCAGGGGTGGGTCGGCCCTCCTCCCGTTAACGCACGTTCCGTCGGCGTTTCGCGCGGTGCGAGCACCCGTCGCGCGGTGTGGAACACCGGACGCGGTGGGTGCACCGACCGCGTCTGGCCGCACGCACCGCGCGACGGGTGCAGGCACCGCGCGAGGATCAGGGCCAGGCGGACCAGACCGACGGCAGCGGCGCGCGCAGGTCGCGGCGGGCCCGGTCCCAGCCGGTCTCCTCGGACGAGGGGGCGGAAGCCGCGGCGGCGGGGCGCTCCCGCGGCGTCGCGGTCGTCAGCTGCAGCACCGCGATCACCGCGGCGAGCTCCTCATCGGTCGGGTTGCCGGAGAGGACCCGCAAATCGAGGGGGCGCTCGGCGACGCCGTCGCCCGCCTCGCCCCGGTTGCCGCGTGCTGCCGCGCTCACAGCGGGATGTTGCCGTGCTTCTTGGGCGGCTGGCTGGCGCGCTTGGTGCGCAGGGCACGCAGCGCCTTCACGACGACCACCCGGGTGGCGGCGGGCTCGATGACGCCGTCCAGCTCCCCCCGCTCCGCCGCGAGGAAGGGGCTCGCCACGTTGTAGGTGTACTCGTTGGCGAGGCGGGTGCGCACGGCGGCGACGTCCTCGCCGGCCTCCTCGGCACGCCGGATCTCGCCGCGGTACAGGATGTTGACGGCGCCCTGGCCGCCCATCACGGCGATCTCGGCGGTGGGCCACGCGTAGTTGAGGTCGGCGCCCAGCTGCTTCGAGCCCATCACGATGTATGCGCCGCCGTACGCCTTGCGGGTGATGACCGTGACGAGCGGGACTGTCGCCTCAGCGTAGGCGTACAGCAGCTTCGCGCCGCGGCGGATGACTCCCGTCCACTCCTGGTCGGTCCCCGGCAGGTAGCCGGGGACGTCGACGAGGGTGAGGATCGGCAGGCCGAAGGCGTCGCAGAAGCGGACGAAGCGTGCCGCCTTCTCGCCGGCGTCGATGTTGAGGGTGCCGGCCATCGCACTCGGCTGATTGGCGATGATGCCGACGCTGCGACCCTCGATCCTGCCGAAGCCGACGACGATGTTCGGAGCGAAGAGGGGCTGCGTCTCCAGGAACTCGCCGCCGTCGACGATGTGCTCGATGACTGTGTGCACGTCGTACGGCTGGTTGGGGCTGTCCGGGATGATCGTGTTCAGCCGGCGGTCCGCGTCGGTGACCTCCAGCTCGACGTCGGCCTCGTACACGGGCGGCTCGGTGAGGTTGTTGTCCGGCAGGTACGCCAGCAGCGTGCGCGCGTAGTCGAGCGCGTCGTCCTCATCGCTCGCCAGGTAGTGCGCGACGCCGGAGCGGGTGTTGTGGGTGAGTGCCCCGCCGAGCTCCTCCATGCCGACGTCCTCGCCGGTGACGGTCTTGATCACGTCCGGGCCCGTGACGAACATCTGGCTCGTCTTGTCGACCATGATCACGAAGTCGGTGAGGGCGGGGGAGTAGACGGCGCCGCCGGCCGCCGGGCCCATCACGATCGAGATCTGCGGGATGACACCCGACGCCGCGGTGTTGCGACGGAAGATCTCGCCGTACTTGCCGAGGGCGACGACGCCCTCCTGGATGCGCGCGCCGCCCGAGTCGAGGATGCCGATGATCGGGACGCCGGTCTTCAGCGCGTGCTCCATCACCTTGATGATCTTCTCGCCGGCCACCTCGCCGAGGGAGCCGCCGAAGATCGTGAAGTCCTGTGAGTAGACGGCCACCTGGCGGCCGTGGATGGTGCCGAGCCCGGTGACGACGGCGTCGCCGTACGGCCGCTTCTTCTCCATGCCGAACGCGTGCGTGCGGTGCCGGACGAACTCGTCGAGCTCCACGAAGGAGCCGTGGTCGAGGAGCTGCTCGATGCGCTCGCGGGCTGTCTTCTTGCCCTTGGCGTGCTGCTTCTCGATCGCCGCGGCACCGCTCGCGGTGACCGCCTCGTGGTAGCGCTCGCGCAGGTCGGCCAGCTTGCCGGCGGTCGTGTAGAGGTCCGGAGCCGACGCGGAGGCCGCTCCCGCCTGCTGCTGCTCCGCACCTAGGCTGGCCGAGTTGGTCTCCGTCACGCGGTTCACCCTACCGGCCGCCCTGAACGCGTCCCCGTTGACGGAATGCACAAAGCCGGGGGCGCGACGCGGGAGGTGCCGCGCCCGTCCCGGGGGCTAGGACGGGACGCCGACGCGGCTCTCGGCCACGCCCTCCCGGCCCGACAGTCGGCGCAGCCGCCGCTGAATGCCCCACACTGTGACGCGGGCCATCGCCTCGAGGACTATCGCCTTCGTCATCTTGGATGCGCCGGCGCGGCGCTCGCGGAACTCGATCGGCACCTCGACGACACCGAAACCCGCATCCAGCGTGCGCAGCGTCATGTCGATCTGGAAGCAGTAGCCGCGCGAGTGCACGTCGGCGAGGTGCATCTCGGCGAGCGCGGCGGAGCGGTAGGCGCGGTAGCCGGCCGTGGAGTCGCGGACCGGCAGGTCGAGCCAGAGGTGCGCATAGGTGTTGCCGGCACGGCTGAGGACCGCGCGGAACCACGGCCAGTCGACGACCCTGCCGCCCGGCACCCAGCGGGAGCCGATCACGACACCGGCTCCCGGATCCGCGTCGAGGGCGGCCAGGAGGCGGGGCAGCGCCTCAACGGGATGCGAGCCGTCCGCGTCGAGCTCCACGACCGCCTCGTAGCCGCGGCGGCGCGCGACATCGAAGCCCGCGAGGTACGCCCGCCCCAGACCGTCCTTGACGCTCCGGTGCAGCACGGTGACCCGCGGCTCCTCGGCGGCGATCCGGTCGGCAAGGTCGCCGGTGCCGTCGGGGCTGGAATCATCGACGACGAGGATGTCGAGGTCGGCGCCCAGCGCGAGCACGGCACGGACGGCGATCTCGAGGTTCGGCAGTTCGTTGTACGTCGGGATGACGACGAGAGCAGGACCCCGCGGAGCAGGTTCAGCCGATCGGGGCACGGGCCGATCATATGCGGCGCGCCCCCGCGGGGCTGTCCCTCGATCCGCCCCCGTGGCCGGGGACGGGCAGGAGGTGCCGGGGCGTCCGCCAGAATGGCGCGGTGCTGCTTCCCCGCTCCTCGGCGATCGCCGCCCGCCTCGACATCCTCGAGCGGGCAGGCTCCACCAACGACGAGCTGCGCCGAGCCGCCGCCGGGCCGCACGCGGGGAGGTGGCCGAGCTTCTCGGTGATCGCCACCGACACCCAGACCGCCGGCCGCGGCCGCCTGGGGCGCACGTGGTCGGCGCCGCCCGGGACCGCGCTCGCAGCATCCCTCCTGCTTCGCACCGATCTCGGGCCTTCCGCGCTCGGCTGGCTGCCGCTGATCGCCGGACTGGCGATGAGCCGCGCGCTCACCGGGCTCGGCGCCGCGGCCGAGCTGAAGTGGCCGAACGACATCCTGATCGGCGGGCGCAAGGTCTGCGGGATCCTCGCCGAGCTCATCCCCGGAGGCGTCATCGTCGGCACCGGGGTGAACCTCACCCTCCGCGAGGAGCAGCTCCCCGTCCCGACCGCCACCTCCCTGGCCCTGGCCGGGGTGGACGCCTCCGCCGACGCCGTACTCGCCGCCTATCTCGCGGAGATGCGGGGCGAGCTCGCCGCGTTCGAGTCGGCGCGCGGGGATGCCGACGCGTCCGGGGTGCGGGACAGGGTGCGTGCCGCGTGCGGAACCCTCGGCCGGGCGGTGCGCGTCGAGCTGCCGACCGGCGGCGCGCTCGTCGGAACCGCGACCGATCTGGACGCCGACGGACGGCTGCTGTTTTCGCCCGCGCCCGCCGGGGCGGGAGGACCGGCGGGAAGCGACAACGCGCAACCCTCGAAGATGGTCGCCGTAACCGCCGGCGACGTCACCCACCTGCGCTATTTTTAGCTCATGGCGAGCGGTGCCGGCACGACCGACGCCGCGGTGGGAGGCTCTCGGCGCGGTCGCTCCTCCGCGCCGATCGAGCCGCCGAAGCGCGGATCGACGACCGAGACCACCGTCGCCCGCATGCACGCGTCCGGCCGCCGCCTGGTGATGCCCGCCATCCTGGTCCTCGCCGTCTGCGGGGGAGCGGGCTACCTGTCCGGCCGGCTGACGCAGCCCTGGGAGCGGATAGCGATCCCGGTGGGCGCTGTCGCGCTCGTGGTGCTCGTCGGCGTCATCCCGTTCCTCGTCTGGCTGAGCCGCGTCTACGTGATCACGACCCGCCGCATCGTGCTGCGCAGCGGCTTCTTCGTGCGGAGCCGCCAGGAGGTGCTGCTCACCCGCGGCTTCGACGTCACCCTCCGCCGCGGCCCGCTGCAGGCCCTCGCGGGCAGCGGCGACATCCTCATCGACACCGGTGCGGCGGAGCCGGTCGTGCTCCGCGACGTCCCCGCCGCCGCACAGGTCCAGGCCGCCCTCGGCGACCTGATGGAGTACAGCACCAATGTCGTCGGCACGAAGCGGCAGCAGCAGATTGCCGCCACCCGCCGCCCCTTCGACCCCTGACCCGGCGCCGGGCGCGGTACGCGTCGGCGTCGGTTCGGCGTCGCACTTGGTCCCGGCCAGAGAGGCCCGCATCACGCGGTGCGAGCACCTGTCGCGCGGTCTGAAGCGCCAGACGCGGTG
>DATCMN010000242.1:0-2832 GCA_036563405.1 Naasia sp.
CCGCTGCCGCTCAGCGCGAGGCGCTCGACAGGTTCGCCGGCGACGAGCTCGCCGGCCCGCTGGCCGATTACCAGACCGCGTACCGGCGCTGGCAGGCCAACCGGGACGAGCTCGACAGGCTGGTCGTCGAGCGCGACACCCGGTCGGCGGAGGCGGCGGAGCTGCGTGCGGCCGTCGCCGAGATAGAGGTGGTCGCGCCGCAGCCCGGGGAGCAGCAGGAGCTGGAGGGCCGGGCCCTCCGGCTGGGGAACGCCGAGGAGCTGCGGGTGGCCGCCGCATCCGCTCACGAGCTGCTCTCCTCGGAGGCCGGCGACGGCCGCGATGTGGCCGCGCTGCTCGACTCCGCGCGCCGCCTCCTCGAGCGCGTCTCCGAGCTGGACCCGGAGATGAGCGCCCTCGCCGACACCGTCGGCAACCTGGCGTTCCTCGCCGCGGACGCCGCCACCGAGCTGGCGAGCTACGCGGCAGGCTTCGACGTCGACTCGGCCCGCGAGCTGGAGGCGGTGCAGCAGCGGATCTCCGAGCTCGCCGTCCTCGCCCGCAAGTACGGGCCGACGCTCGAGGACGCCCTCGCCTACCTGCAGTCGAGCAGCGACAGGCTGCTCGAGCTCGACACCGATGAGGACCGCATCGCCGCGCTCACCGCAGACGTCGACGCCGACGCCGCCGTCGTCGCGGAGCTCGCCGAGACTGTGGGCGTCATCCGCAGCCGGGCCGGCGCTCGCCTGGGCGAGGCAGTCAGCGCCGAGCTCTCCGCCCTGGCGATGCCCGATGCCGGGCTGCTCGTGGACGTGCGCGGCCGTGAGGAGTTCACCCTGCACGGGAAGGACGCGGTGCAGCTGCTGCTGTCGCCGCACCCGGGCGCGGAGCCGCGGCCGCTCGGCCGGGGCGCGTCCGGCGGCGAGCTGTCCCGGATCATGCTCGCGATCGAGGTGGTGCTCGCCTCCTCCGATCCCGTGCCGACCTTCGTGTTCGACGAGGTGGACGCGGGCGTCGGCGGCGCGGCCGCCATCGAGATCGGCCGCCGGCTCGGCCGCCTCGCGGAGAAGGCGCAGGTGATCGTCGTCACCCACCTCGCACAGGTCGCGGCCTTCGCCACCAACCACCTGCGGGTCGAGAAGGACCGCAGCGGTGCCGTCACCGAGTCGAGCGTCCGCCGCCTCTCCGGCGACGAGCGCGTCGCCGAGATGGCCCGCCTGCTGTCCGGGCTGCCCGACTCCGAGACCGGCCTCGCGCACGCCCGCGAGCTGCTCGAGCTCGCGCGCCCCTGAGCGCAACGTCGCGACAGAAACGCAACCGCACGCAGTTGCGTTTCCGTCGGACTGTCGCGTTCCGGCCTAACGGCAACGTTCTACCGTTGCCATCAGGCCGGAACGTTGCCGTTAGGTGCGGGGCCGGCGCTAGTCCTGGAGGGCGGCGGCCTTCCGTGCCCGGTAGGCGTTCACGTTGACGCGATTGCCGCAGTTGCCGACATCGCAGAAGCGCTTGGAGCGGTTCTTGGACAGATCGATGACGATGGCGGCGCAGTCCTCGGCGGCGCACACCTTGATCCGCGAGGCCTCGTCGAGCCGCACCAGGTCGACGAGCGCCATCGCGGTCTCCACGCGGATGCGGGCCGCCACCGGGGCGGTCTCGGGGGTGGCGTGCAGGTGCCAGCCCCACTCGTCGTGGCTCGTCAGCTGGGGGAGCGCCCGCTCCTCCGCGAGCACCGCGTTGACCGCCGCGGGCAGATCCTCGGGCGACGCCGTCATCAGGGCCCGCAGGCGGGGCCGCAGCGCGCGCACCTGCTCGAGCTCGGTCTCGTCACCCGTCCGGCTGCCGGTGAAGCCCCACTCGTCCAGGAAGCGGGCGAGCGACGCGGGGGTGCTCATCTCGTCGGAGCGCGAGTGCGAGGCGTCGGGCAGCGTGTTGACGAGCTGTGCCGAGGAGAGCAGGGACGCCTCGGTGTCAGGAGCGAACACTCTTTGACTCCTTACCGGTCGACCGCTTAGGGTCATCAGCATAAGCGCTTTCGGTCATGACGGCGCGGGGACTGGGGTCGGGCATGGCGAAGCGCGGGGTCGGCATCGGGATCGCGGTGCTGTCGGCGGCGGCTTTCGGATCGGGCGGGGCGTTCGTCCCGCCGCTCCTCGACGCCGGCTGGACCGCCGGGACCGTGAGCCTGATCCGCACGTCGGGAGCCGCGCTCCTGCTGGCGATCCCGGCGCTCCTCGCGCTGCGCGGCCGCTGGGGCGACGTGCGCAGGCAGGGATTCCGGGTGGCGGCCTACGGCGGCCTCGCCATCGCGGGCACGCAGTTCGCCTACTATCAGGCGCTCGGCCGCATCCCGGTCGGCACCGCGCTGATGATCGAGTACCTCGCGCCCGTGCTCCTGGTGGCGGCGACCGCACTCGTCGCCCGCCGGCTGCCTGCGCCGACGGTCCTGGTCGGCTCTGCGCTCGCGCTCGGCGGGCTGGCCCTCGTGCTCGACCTGAGCGGCCAGGCGGGCGCCGATGTCCTCGGGCTCCTCTGGGCGCTCGCCGCGGCAGTCCTCTGCGCCTCCTACTTCGCCCTGTCCGCCTCGATCGACCTGCCGCCGGTCGGGCTCGCCGGGCTGGGCATGCTGACCGCGTCGCTCTCCACCGGCGCGTTCGCGGCGTTCGGGCTCATCCCCGTCGCCATCGGCACCCGATCGGTCACCATGGGCGGCGCCCAGCTGTCGCCCCTCGTCCCGCTGCTGTTCATCACCGTCGTGGCGACGGTGCTCGCCTACCTGACCGGCATCGCCGCGGCGCGGATCCTCGGCGGCCGGCGCGCGTCCTTCCTCGCGCTCAGCGAGGTGCTCTGGGCGGT
>DATCMN010000244.1:0-2583 GCA_036563405.1 Naasia sp.
GCGCTGCCCGCCAGCGCCAAGACGATGCTCGAGCCGCTCGGCGTCGCCCTCGTCATCGCGCCCTGGAACTATCCGGCGCTGCTCGCCCTCTCCCCCGCCATCGGCGCCCTCGCCGCCGGCAACGCCCTGCTCGTCAAGCCGAGCGAGCTGGCGCCGCGCACGAGCGCCCTCCTCGCCGAGCTGCTGCCCCGGCACCTGGACGCACGCGCGGTCGCCGTCATCGAAGGCGGCGTGCCGGAGACCACCGAGCTCCTGGAGCAGCGCTTCGACACCATCTTCTACACGGGCAACGGCCGGGTCGGCCGCATCGTGGCGGCCGCTGCCGCGCGGCACCTCACCCCGGTCACGCTGGAGCTCGGCGGCAAGTCACCGGTGTACGTGGACGGCACCGGGGACCTCGCGGCAGCAGCGGAGCGCATCGTCTGGGGCAAGTACATCAACGCCGGCCAGACCTGTGTCGCCCCCGACTACCTCCTCGCCAGCCCGGAGGTGGCCGCACGCCTGGTCCCCCTCCTCGTCGAGGCGGTGCACGCGCGGTACGGCGTGCACCCCGACACGAACCCGGACTTCGCGCGCATCCCCGACCGCGCCAGGTTCGACCGCCTGGTGCCGCTCCTCGCGGACGGCTCCGCGGCGGTGGGCGGGACCGCGGACCCGGAGCGGCTGCACGTGGCGCCGACCATCCTCACCGGCGTGGCCCGGGACGCGCCCATCATGCAGCAGGAGATCTTCGGGCCGATCCTCCCGATCCTCGAGGTTGACGACCTCGACGACGCGATCGGCATCGTGAACGCGGGCGACAAGCCGCTCGCGCTCTACGTCTTCAGCGCCGACCCCGCCGTGCGGCGCGCGTGGCAGACGCGCACCTCATCGGGCGCCATAGCGTTCGACGTGCCCGCGGTGCACCTCTCCGTCCCCGGCCTCCCGTTCGGCGGGGTCGGCGAGAGCGGGACCGGCGCGTACCACGGCGTGCGCTCGCTGCGTGCTTTCAGCCACGAGAAAGCGGTGTTCGCGAAGCCGCTCAAGCCGGACACCCTGGCTCTGTTCCGCCCGCCCTACACGGAGCGCATGGAGGAGATCATCCGCCGCATCTTCCGCTGAGCGGCCGCGGCTACTCGTAGAGGAGGGCGCGGAGCTCGCTCTCGGCGCTGCCCAGGCGGTTGGGGTCGATGGTCTCGCCGGTGTTGTAGCGATCCACGATGCGCGGGTCCACGTAGCTGGCCCGCGCGATCGACGGCGTGTTGCCGAGGACGTCGGAGGCGTCCCGCATCGCCTGCACTATCGCCTTCTGCCGCTTGGTGCGCGCCTGCTCCGGCCCGTGCTTGGCGAGGCTCTTGGCCGCCTCCACCGAGCCGTGCAGCGTGCGGAAGTCCTTCGCGGTGAATGCGCCGCCCGTCCGCTCCCGCACGTACTCGTTGATCTCCGCCGCGCTGACAGGGTGCCAGACGCGGCCCACCTTGTAGGCGAGCAGCCGGGCGTTCGGCCCGCGCCGCTTGAGGGTGCGGACGACGCTCGCGAGGTCGGCGTCCTTGATGTCCGACTCCCACTCCTGCCCGCTCTTCGCGGGGAAGTTGAGGTGGACCACGTCGCCCTTGACCGTGGCGTGCGCGCACAGCAGGGTGGAGAGCCCGTGACTGCCGTTCGCCGTGGCGTACCGCTCGCTTCCGACGCGGAGCGACCCGGTGTCGAGCATCCGGAACGCGGCGGCGAGAGCGCGCTCGCGCGTCGGGCCGTCCTGCCGCAGGTGCATCGTCACCTGACGGCGTGCGGACGGCAGCGCCTCGGCCAGCTGCATGGCCCTGTCGTACTTGACCCGGTCCTTCTTCTCGCGCCAGCCCGGGTGGTAGAGGTACTGCTTGCGTCCGGCCGTATCAACGCCGGTGGCCTGGATGTGGCCGTTGTCGTACGGGCAGATCCAGACATCGGTCCAGGCCGGCGGAATCGCGAGCGACTCGAACCGCTCCCGCAGCTCGGGGTCGGCGACGGGCGGCCCGCCGCCGATCGGGCGGTAGGTGAAGCCCTTGCCCGCGCGCGCCCGGGTGTACCCGGTGCGGCTGCCCACCGAGGTCCTGCGCAGGCGGACCACGTCACACTCCCCGCGGCGTGCGGAGGAGAGCGAGGTGGGTGACGGCGATCGCGATGAGCGCGGTGATCGCGAACAGCGCGGCGTCGACGAGCGCGATCGTGACCACGAGGTCCGCGAATCCGCCCGCGACGGCGGCGAACGCCGCCCAGAAGCCGAGCGAGAGCCCGGCGACGGCGACGGTCACGACGACGTTGGTGAGCGCCTTCACGACCGACGACCGACGGCGGTTGACGGCGTTGGCAGCGAGGATGAGGAGCACCCAGACGACGAGGGCGACGCCGAGGATGCCCAGCACGTTGGCGGGACCGGAGCGGAAGAATGCGTCGCCGGCGCTCGGCGCGTTCTCGAGCGCGAGGAGCCCGGAGCCGAGGAAGAGGAGCACCAGCGTGATCCCGGCCGCCACCGCGGTCTCGGCGAGCACCCGTCCAGTCATGAGGGGATTCTACGGGGGCGGATGGCGGGGGCGCCGGGGGGGGCGGCTGGGCCGGGGCGGCCTC
>DATCMN010000245.1:0-2650 GCA_036563405.1 Naasia sp.
GGTACAGCTCCAGGCAGCACTCGATGAGCACCTTCTCGGCGAACGGATCGCCCACCTGCACGGCCGGGCGCTTGGTGGGGCCGCCCTCGCTGAAGGTGTCGGAGGCGAGGATGGAGGCGCCGCCGATGCCGTCGCCGCCGGTGCGGGCGCCGAACAGGACCACCTTGTTGCCGACACCGCGCGCGTTCGCCAGGTGCAGGTCCTCGTGCCGCAGGACGCCGACCGCCAGCGCGTTGACCAGCGGGTTCGCCTGGTACACCGGGTCGAAGATCGTCTCGCCGCCGATGTTCGGCAGACCCAGGCAGTTGCCGTAGAAGCTGATGCCGGACACGACGCCGTGCACCACGCGGGCGGTGTCCGGGTCGTCGATGGCGCCGAAGCGGAGGGCGTCCATGACGGCGACGGGGCGTGCGCCCATCGAGATGATGTCGCGGACGATGCCGCCGACGCCTGTCGCGGCGCCCTGGAACGGCTCGATGTAGCTCGGGTGGTTGTGGCTCTCGATCTTGAAGGTGACGGCCCAGCCCTCGCCGACATCGACGACGCCGGCGTTCTCGCCCATGCCGACCATGAGCCGCTCGCGCATCGCGTCGGACACCTTCTGGCCGAACTGGCGGAGCCACACCTTGCTGCTCTTGTAGGAGCAGTGCTCGCTCCACATGACGCTGTACATGGCGAGCTCACCGCTGGTGGGGCGGCGGCCAAGGATCTCGCGGATCCTCTCGTACTCGTCCGGCTTCAGGCCGAGCGCCGCGTACGGCTGCTCCCGTTCGGGCGTTGCGGCCGCCCGCTCCACGGTGTCGACGAGGGGGGCCTGCAGCGAGGTCTCGGGCACGGGGGAGGCTCCTTGATCCGGGTCGGGACCCGTCGAGTCTACGGTTCCCCGGAGGACCCGGCGGCGCTACGGTGGGCGCCATGAGCGACGGGCAGGGCGGCACGGGCGGCGAGGGCGGGCGCGGCGGGAACGCCGACGTGGACGCGTTCCTCGATGCGGTGCCGGACGAGCGCCGGCGGACCGAGGCGCGCACGCTGCTGGACCTGCTGGGCCGCGTGACCGGGGACGAGCCCGCGATGTGGGGCCCGACCATCGTCGGCTTCGGCCGGTACAGCTATCGCTACGAGAGCGGCCGGGAGGGGGAGACCTTCGTCGTCGGCTTCTCCCCTCGGAAGGCGGCTCTGACGATGTACGGCCTGCAGAGCGCCTACGCGCCGGAGGAGACGGCGGATCTGCTGGAGCGGCTCGGCCCGCACAAGCTCGGCAAGGGCTGCGTCTACATCTCCCGCCTCGACAGGGTGGACCTCGGCGTGCTCACCGAGCTGGCGGAGCGGGCCCTGTCGCGCGGCAGGGACTCGGCGCCCTAGGCCTTCCGTATCGCGACGCCGACCCCGACCTTGCGTAGCGATAGATACCGATATATCGTTATCTATCGCGGGGAGGTTCCTCGCTCCGGCGGATCGCCGGCAGGACACGGAGGTGTCGCATGTTCGACTTCCACGCCTTCCATGGTGGGCGCTCCGCTCACCACGGACATCCCCGTCGCGGCCCTGAAGGTCACGACCACCGCTTCGGCACGGGTTTCCGCCCGATGCCCGGCGTACCCGGCTTCGGTCCGTTCGGCCCCGGTGGCTTCGGCCCCGGCTTCGGCGGCCCCCGGTCCGGACGCTCCCGCGCTCGCCGCGGCGACGTCCGCCTCGTGCTGCTCTCGCTCCTCGGCGACGGACCCTCGAACGGCTACGCGCTCATCAAGGCCATCGCCGAGCGCACCGAGGGCAGCTGGCGCCCGAGCCCCGGCTCGGTCTACCCGACCCTCCAGCAGCTTGTCGACGAAGGTCTCGTCGACGGCACCGGCTCAGGACGCTCCTTCACCTTCTCGATCACCGACGAGGGCCGCGCGCTCCTCGCCGACAGTGCCGACGAGGTGCAGGCCGCCTGGGGCGGGCTGCCGGGCAGCGGCGACCAGGTCGAGGACCCCCTCTGGGCCAGCTTCATGAAGCTCGCCGGTGCGGTCCGTCAGCTCAGCGGGGAGGCGACACCCGAACAGCGGGCGGCGGCCACCGAGCAGCTCGACAAGGTCCGCCGCAGCCTCTACGCGATGCTCGCCGAGTAGCGGTTCCGCGCGGGTCGCCGGGCACGGCCCGTCAGGCGGCGAGCACGCCCTCGAGGGCGGAGCGGAAGATGCGTAGGCCGTCGACACCCGACCGCATCGCGGCGCGGGTGTCGGGGCCGAAGCCCGGCTCCACGGCGTGCTCGGGGTGCGGCATCAGCCCCACGACATTGCCGCGCTCGTTCGCGACGCCGGCGATGTCGTTGATGGACCCGTTCGGGTTGTAGCCCAGGTAGCGGAAGGCGACCCGGCCCTCGCCTTCCAGCCGCGCGATGGTGTCGGCATCGGCGATGAACCCGCCCTCGCCGTTCTTCAGAGGGATGACGATCTCCTCGCCCTCCTCGAAGGCGCTCGTCCACTGCGTCGAGGTGCTCTCCACGCGGAGCACCTGGTCGCGGCAGACGAAGCTGCCCTTCTCGTTGCGGATGAGGCCGCCGGGCAGCAGGTGCGCCTCCGTGAGCATCTGGAAGCCGTTGCAGATGCCGAGCACCGGCAGTCCGCGATTCGCCGCGTCGACGACCTCGGTCATGATCGGGCTGTGCGCG
>DATCMN010000248.1:0-4706 GCA_036563405.1 Naasia sp.
TCGCAGCCGGCCGGATGGTGGCGGGCGAGATCGAGGCGATCAGCGTCCCCGCCAACCCGCTCGACATCCTCGCGCAGCACACCGTCGCGGCGAGCGCCATGGACGACCTCGACGTCGAGGAGTGGTTCGACCTCGTCCGCCGGAGCGCGCCGTTCGGCACCCTGCCGCGGTCGGCGTACGACGCGACGCTCGACCTCCTCGCCGGCCGGTACCCGTCCGACGAGTTCGCCGAGCTGCGGCCGCGCATCGTGTGGGACCGGGACGCCGGCACCCTGACCGGCCGTCCCGGCGCACAGCGCCTCGCGGTGACGAGCGGCGGTACCATCCCCGACCGCGGTCTCTTCGGCGTGTTCATGGTCGGCGACCCGGGGAGCTCCTCCCGGGTGGGCGAACTCGACGAGGAGATGGTCTACGAGTCGCGGGTGGGCGACGTCTTCGCGCTGGGAGCCACGAGCTGGCGCATCCAGGAGATCACCCACGACCGCGTCAACGTGACGCCCGCATTCGGCGAGCCCGGCAAGGTGCCGTTCTGGAAAGGCGACGGGATCGGCCGCCCCGCTGAGCTCGGACGCGCGATCGGATCCTTCGTCCGCGAGGTCGGCTCGCTCGACGCCGACGCCGCGAGCCAGCGGGTGCGATCGATGGGTCTCGACGATCGCGCCGCCACGAACCTCCTCGCCTATCTCGCGGAGCAGCGCGCGGCGACGGGGACCCTGCCGACGGACCGCACGATGGTGGTGGAGCGCTTCCACGACGAGCTGGGCGACTGGCGGGTCGTCCTGCACTCCCCGTTCGGCATGAAGGTGCACGCGCCGTGGGCACTCGCGATCGGGGCGCGCATCGAGGAGAAGTACGGCATCGACGGCAACACCATCGCGAGCGACGACGGCATCGTGGTGCGCATCCCCGACACGGACGGCGAGCCCCCCGGCGCCGACCTGTTCGTGTTCGATCCCGACGAGCTCGACGCGGCGGTGACCGCCGAGGTCGCCGGCAGCGCCCTCTTCGCCGCGCGCTTCCGCGAGTGCGCCGCCCGGGCCCTGCTGCTCCCCCGGTACAACCCGGCGCGCCGCTCCCCCCTCTGGCAGCAGCGCCAGCGCGCCTCCCAGCTCCTCGACGTGGCGAAGAAGTACCCCTCGTTCCCGATCATCCTGGAAACCATCCGGGAGGTTCTCCAGGACGTCTACGACCTCCCCGCCCTGGACCAGATCGCTCGCGAGATCGCCTCCCGGCGCATCCGGATCGTCGAGACGACGACCGAGGCCGCCTCCCCGTTCGCCGGCTCCATACTGTTCGGCTACGTCGGCGCCTTCATGTACGAGGGCGACAGCCCGCTGGCCGAACGACGGGCCGCCGCCCTCTCCCTGGACACCTCCCTGCTGTCGGAGCTGCTCGGCCGGACGGAGCTGCGTGAGCTGCTCGACCCGCAGGTGATCGAGCGCACCGAGCAGGAGCTGCAGCGCCTGCCCGAGGACCGCCGGGCGAAGGACGCGGAGGGCGTGGCCGACCTGCTGCGCCTGCTCGGCCCGCTCACCGGCGAGGAGGTGGCCGCGCGGATCCGGCCCGAGCTGGCCGCCGAGGCGGAGGCGTGGCTCGAGGAGCTGGTCTCGGCCCGCCGCGCGCTCCGCGTCAGCTTTGCGGGCGCCGACTGGTGGACGGCGATCGAGGACGCGAGCCGGTTGCGAGATGCCCTCGGCGTGCCCCTGCCGATCGGCACGCCCACCGCCTTCGTGGAGCCGGTCGACGACCCGCTCGGCGACCTCGTCGGCCGCTACGCCCGCACCCACGGACCGTTCACCGCGGCCGCCGCGGCCGCCCGCCTGGGTCTCGGCGTCGCCGTGGTGACAGACACCCTGCGCCGCCTCGCTGCCGCCCGCCGGGTCGTCGACGGCGAGTTCCGGCCCGGCGGGCAGGGCACCGAGTGGTGCGACCTCGAGGTCCTCCGCCGGCTCCGCAGCCGGTCGCTGGCCGCGCTCCGCAAGGAGGTCGAGCCGGTCGACGGGCCCACGTTCGCGCGATTCCTGCCCACCTGGCAGAACGTGGGCGGCAAGCTGCGCGGGGTGGATGGGGTCGCGTCGGTCATCGACCAGCTCGGCGGTGTGCCCATCCCGGCGTCGGCGTGGGAGAGCCTCGTGCTGCCGGCCCGGGTGCGCGACTACCTGCCGAGCATGCTCGACGAGCTGACCGCGACCGGCGAGGTGCTGTGGACGGGATCCGGGCCTCTGCCCGGAAACGACGGCTGGGTGAGCCTGCACCTCGCCGACACCGTCGCGGTCACGCTGCCCGAGCCGACCGAGGCCGAGCTGAGCCCGCTCGAGCAGGAGATCCTCGCCCAGCTGGGCAGCGGCGGCGCGTACTTCTTCCGGCAGCTCTCCGACTCCGTCGGCAGCGTGGACGACGAGGCCATGACCACTGCTGTGTGGAATCTGGTGTGGGCGGGTCTCGTCACCAACGACACCTTCGCGCCGCTGCGTGCCGTCATCGGCTCCGGGCGCACCGCTCACCGCACGCCGCGCCGCCCCACGCGCACCCGCTCCTACCGGGGCCGGTCGATGCCGAAGCCGAGCCTGCCGAGCCGCAACGGGGCCCCGATCGTCGGCGGACGCTGGTCGATCGTGCCTCTCGCGGAGGGCGAGCCGACGCTGCGCGCAGCGGCGACGGCCGAGATCCTCCTCGACCGGCACGGCGTCGTCACGCGCGGCGCGGTCGCGAGCGAGCGGGTGCCCGGCGGGTTCGCGCTCGTCTACAAGACGCTGAGCGCGTTCGAGGAGAGCGGCAAGGCCCGCCGCGGGTACTTCATCGAGCAGCTGGGGGCCGCGCAGTTCGCGACCTCCGGCGCCGTCGACCGGCTGCGCTCCTTCGCGCGGGGGCCCGGCGACGAGCGGCGCGATCCGAGCGTGCTCGCCCTCGCCGCCACCGACCCGGCCAACCCGTACGGCGCGGCGCTGCCCTGGCCGAGCATCGAAGGGCACCGGCCCGGGCGCAAGGCCGGCGGGCTCGTCGTCCTGGTGGACGGCGCCCTCGCCCTGTACCTCGAGCGCGGCGGCAAGTCGCTGCTCACCTTCACGACGGATCCGGGGGACCTCACCCAGGCGACCGCCGCACTGGGCGACCTCGTGCGCTCGGGCGCCGTCGACCGCCTCAGCGTGGAGAAGGCGGACGGCGAGTTCGTGCTGGGCACCGACGTGGGGCGTGCGCTCGAAGCCGCCGGGTTCTCCGCCACCCCGCGAGGGCTGCGTCTCCGTGCCTGAGGGGGACACCATCTACCGCGCGGCGAAGCGCCTGGACGAGTCGCTGCGCGGAAAGACGGTCACCCGCTCGGATGTGCGGGTGCCGGCCTTCGCCACGGTCGATCTCAGCGGGCGGACCATCGACGCCGTCGTCTCCCGCGGCAAGCACCTGCTGATGCGCCTCGGCGATCTCACCATCCACAGCCACCTCAAGATGGAGGGCACCTGGCAACTGGTGCCTCGTGGCGCCCGCTGGCGGCGACCCGCTCACGAGGCGCGCATAATCCTCGATACGGCGGAGGTGCAGGCCGTCGGGTTCGCGCTCGGGATCCTGGAGATCGTGCCGCGGGACGAGGAGCACACCGTCGTCGGCCACCTCGGACCCGACCTGCTCGGCCCGGACTGGGATGCCGGGGAGGCGCTGCGCCGGCTCACCGAGCAGGGGGATCGGGCGATCGGCATCTGCCTCCTCGACCAGCGCATCATGGCGGGCCTCGGCAACGTCTACCGGAGCGAGATCTGCTTCCTGAAGGGCGTGCTGCCGACCCGGCCGGTGTCGCAGACACCCGACCTGCCCGGCTGGATCGACCTGAGCCGCCGGACGATAGTCGCGAACAAGGACAGGTCGGAGCGGGTCTTCACGGGCGACCTCCGCCGCGGGCGGCAGAAGTGGGTCTACGGGCGCAAGGGCGACCCCTGCCGGCGGTGCGGCACGCCGATCCGGATGGCCTGGCTCGGCGACCCCGTGGTGCCCGGCCGCGGCAGTACCGACCGCGAGGTCTTCTGGTGTCCGCGCTGCCAGACCTGACGACGCTGACGTCGCTGACGAGGCCGACGAGGCCGACGAGGCCGACGACGCGTCGCTAGACGGTCAGCCTGCCTGCGAAGCACGCGGACACGTGGTCCGCGTAGCCGTCGGCCAGCGCGTCGATTGCATCGTGCGAGATCTGCTCGGGCAGGGGCAGCATCAGCGAGGTCCGGCAGCCCACGCACCACTGCGCCAGCCCGTCCCCAGCGAACCGGAGGACACCGGCGAAGTGGAGCCGGTCGTAGCGCTCGACGGCGCTCTCGAGAATCTCCATGCCGAAATGATGGCGGGGGACGCGCGCCGAGCGCGCGCCGGAGCGCCGGCTGTTACGCCCGGTGACGGGGAGCACCCTGCGAGGCGGACGCGTTCCGGAGCCGTCGAGCCCGACCTGACTCGGGAGGATGCGCGGAAAACCGCGCGACACGCCGGGCAGAAGTGAACGATTGGATAACGGACCTCCCGATGTCGGAGGGCGGCGGTAACTTGCTCTCACCGGATGCCCCCACCCCTTTCCCCGGCGGGACGAGCGCAGTCAGCGAGACGAAGTCGGGGGACGAGCATCCGGTCGATAGCGGGGCCGACGAGACCCCGAGATAGCAGAACCCCGATGGCACTCACCATCACGTCCGGACCGGTCACTTCCACTCCCGCGCCGACCGCCGACAGCT
>DATCMN010000250.1:0-10016 GCA_036563405.1 Naasia sp.
AGGGTGCCGGCTCCGTCGACTGTGGCGGCCTCATCCAGCTCCCGAGGCACCTGATCGAAGGTGTTCCGCATCACGAAGATCGAGAAAGGCAGCTGGAACGTGCTGTACAGCAGTGCCAGGCCGAGAAGGTTGTTCGACAGCCCGATGCTCGTCAGCAGGACGTAGAGCGGGATGAGGATGGACTGGAACGGGATCATCAGGGTCAGCAGGATGAGGACGAATACGACGTTGCTTCCCCGGAACTGGAATCGGCTGAACGCGTAGCCGGCGAGAGTACTGACCACCGCCGTCAGCAGGATCGCTATGGCTGTGACGGTGAGGCTGTTGCCGAGTGCGGAGAGGATGCCGCCTGCACCTCGCTCGCCGATCTGCAGGTAGCTGTCGATCGAGAGCTGCGTGGGCCAGTAGGTCACGTCGCTCGAGACGGCCTCCGCCGGGGACTTCAGGGAACTGATGACCGACCAGTAGAGCGGGAAGACGAAGAAGGCGGTGAGAACGACCGCTGTGGCGTACCAGAGGGTCGCGCCGAGAGTGACGCGGGTGGCGGTGCGGCGTCGCGCGAGAGGCAGCACGGCTGGGATGGCGATCATGAGCGGCTCCGGAACAGCAGCAGTTGAACGGCGCTCACAACCGCGAGGAGGCCGAGCAGGATCACGGACAGTGCCGAGCCATAGCCCAGCTTCTGGTAGTCGAACGCGTTGGCGAAGATGCTGTAGACGGCGGTCATGGTCTGCCCGTTGGGCCCGCCCTTCGTCATGGTGAAGAACTGGTCGAAGGTGAGCATGCCGCCGACCACCCCCAGGATGAGCACGAGCGCGAAGTTGCTGCGCAGCAGCGGAACGATCAGCATGCGGATGGTCTGGAAGCGCGACGCTCCGTCGACGCGGAAGGCTTCGAACAGCTCCTGCGGTATCGCTTGGATGCCGAGGAGGAATATCACCATTGCGAAGCCAGCGCTCTTCCACACCGTCAGAGCCGCGATCGCCCAGAAGGACGTCGAAACGTCCGCCAGCCAGGCGATCGGATCGTCGGTTATGCCGGCTCCGACGAGCATGTCGTTGATGACCCCGACTCTGCCGTCCAACATGTAGAACCAGAGGAAGCCGGCGGACGCGTAGCCCATCGTCACGGGTAGGAAGAAGGCCGTTCGGAATGCGCCCACCCCCCGGCGGGGCTGGCTGACGAACAGGGCGAGCAGGAACGAGAGCACCGTGCCGATCGCCAGGGTCACCAGCATGAAGCGGAAGGTGAACCACACCGCGGACCAGAAAACGGGGTCTTGGAACGCAGCAGCGTAATTGGCGAGGCCGGCGAATTCGCCAGGACCGTACAGCGGCTGCCGGTGCAGGCTCGTCCAGACGGTGCCCAGCAGGGGGATCAAGAAGAAGAAGCTCGTCAGGAGAACGGCTGGGGCGACGTAGAGGAGGCCCATGCGGTTCCGCCGGGCCACCGGGCCGACCCGGCGGCGGTACGCCGCCGCCGGAGCCGGCCGGTAGGTGGTGCTGGACATCGGGCCGTGGTGCCTAACCCTGATCGAGAAGTCGCTGGAACTCCTCGTTGGCCTGCTCGAGCGTCGACTGGATGTCGGCGCCGCCGAAGACGATCGCCTGGAACGCTGAGTTGTAGGGCCCAGTCGGCGCGTCGATCTCGCCGGCATTGAGGTAGTAGGTCGGGATTCGGCCGATGAGGGCGGCTTCGTTCTCGGCCACCACATTCGGATCCGTCGCGTACTCGTTCTCGATGAGGTCACCACGCGCAACCAGGCTGCCGCTCTTCGCGTACACCTCGACCTGCGCATCCTCGCCGAGTGACCACTCGAGGAACTCCCACGCGGCCTCTTCGTTCTTGGCGCCCTTCGGGATGGCGATCACGTCGCCCCCTGTGAACGAGGAGGCGCCACCGTCGGCCCCGGGGAGAGCGGTGATGCCGAAGTTCACGTCGGGGTAGTTCTCCTCCATCTGAGCGATTGCGAATGCGCCGAGGCCGATCATGCCGATGTTCCCGGACCCGAAGCTCGACACCCAGTTGGCGCCGGTGTCGTCCTTGGCCTCCGCCGGGATGTCGCCGGATTCCCACAGGTCCTGGTACAGGCCGAGTGCCTGGACGAGGCCGTCGCTGGTGAGGGTCGCCTCAGTGCCGTCCTCGTTCACGTAGTCCCCACCGCTCGCCCACACCAGAGGAGAGAAGGTGTATGCGTTGCAGCCGGCGCACTGGCCCGAGATGTAGAACCCGTACTTGTCCTCGCCCAGCGCGGTGATGGCGGCGGCGTACTCGCGGATCTCGTCGAAGTTGGCGGGCGGCGCCTCAGGGTCGAGGCCCGCCTGCTCGAACAGGTCCTTGTTCCAGAACAGTGTCGACGCGTCGATGTTCTCCGGAAGCGCGTAGATCTTCCCGTCGACCGTGGCGTGGTCCACGTAGCTCTGCGCCAGCTCGTCGAAGAAGTCGAGGCTCGTCGCACGGTCGGTGATGTCGGTGAGGATCCCCCCGCGCATCATCTCGGGAATCGCGACCACATCCAGCGTTGCGACGTCAGGAGGGTTGCCCGCTGCCACTGCCGCTGCCAGCTTCTTGGAGTACTCCGCGTCGGGTACCGGCAGGAGCTCCACCTTCACGTCATGGTCCTCGTTCCAGGCATCGGCCAGCGCCTGGTTGATCGTCTCATTCGCGCCCCGTGACCACAGGGTGATGGTGGAGGGCTCTGCCGACCCGCCACCGCCGCCCCCGGCGCATCCGGCTAGCAGCACAAGAGCGGCCACGGAGCCGCTCGTGGCGATAACTCGTCTCGACTTCATTGTCTGATTCCTCTGTGTGGCGTTGCGCGGTTGCGCAATCGATTGAGTAACACCTTGGTGCCCGGCGGTGGCCGTGTCAAGCAGAGTCGGGCAGATCTGCAAACGATTGAGCAGTTGAGATCCTGATCGTCACGCCGTCGGCCATCTCACTCAGCCGCAACGTTCGCCCGGATGAGATGTCGATCCCGTCAGCATCGACCACCCCGGGTGGCAAGTCGGGGCGAAGCTCAACCGTGACGGGGCGACCCCGCCACAGCCACGTGCTGCGTCCCTGCCCGCCGGCCCACGCCGTTGGGATGCGGGGTTCGATGCGTACACCTTCGGGCTCGGGTCGGAAGCCGAGGAACCCGGTGATGAGCAGTTCGAGAAGTGAAGGGTCTCCAGCCCAAGTGCACAGCCACGGCCGAGTACCGGGGTACAGGTACTTCTCCGCGTAGTGCCAGGGCGAGCAGACCGGGTCCAACTGGTGCAGCGTCTCCGGCAGCTGAGCCCGAACCGCCGCCAGAGCGGCATCCGGACTCTCGTGCTCGATCTCTGCAAGCGCGTACAGATGCGTCACCTCGGGCCATCGTGCGAGCAACCACGTCGCGGTGCTGTCGACGGGAAGGTCGGCGGTGGAATCCGTGCTGGCCGCAACGTACTCGCGGTCGAAGGCCGATTCCGGCGCGATGAAGACCCCGTGGTCGAGGCAGTCGCGAGCGACGATGTCGAGCCCTCGGCGATCGCCGGAGATCCCCGCCAGTGACGCCCAGATCTGAGTGTGCGCCCAGAAGTCGTCGGGACTGCCGCCGGTGACCTCGTCGTCGAAGAGGTGCTCGGCCACGATGCCCGTCCGATCGTCGACCAGGATCTCCCTCACGGCCCGTGCGATCGCCTCCGCTCCCTCCGAGTACTTGTCGTGTTCGTCGGTGCGTCCGGTGCTGGCGCAGACCCTGGCCCAGGCGCGCAGTCCGAGAACTGCCGCTGCTGAGATCTGCCCCTGGGCTCGGACGTCCGGGTTCCACGCGTCGGCCCAGCCACAGGGCCGGACAAGGCCGCGGTACCGATGACGCAGGAGGTCGTCGGCCGCCATGCTGACCCGCTCCCCGACAGTCAGAGGGCGGGGATCGAGGCTGCTCACCACAGTCTCGTCGAGGAAGCCGTGGTCGCCCGTCCACGAGATGTATCGCTCCAGGGCGAGCAGCAGATGCGCTGAGGTGTATCGACCTACGTAGACCGACGAGCCGGACAGCGGGCGGGGCGCTCGCTCGATCCAGCCGTCGGAATCCTGCAGCACGAGGTAGCTGACGATGTCGTCGCGGACGCTGGCATACTCGCCGGCGGCCAGTGCGGGCAGATGCATCTGGTAGCTCTGGTGCAGATGTCCGGCGTCGGCGTATCCGCGATCGCGCCGCCCGTGGAGGAAGAAGTCCCGCCCCCCTTCGTCCACCGAGCGAGAGAACAGGCTGGAGTGCAGGCTGTAGCGGGCCTGTCGGGTGATCTCGTCGTCCGGAACCTCGAGGGTGAGTCGGCCCGAGACTTCGGCCCAGTAGCGCGACTCGACGTCGCTGCCCGTCAGCCAGAGGGCCAGCGCGTGCCGCGCCGCCGTTCGGGTTTCCGCAGTGACGAGCGCGATGGTGTCGTCGACTCGGGTTGCGAGGAGTCCGGCTCGGGGCCGAGGTGACGGCAGCGGATCCGGGATGGTCGAGTTGTTCCGCTCCACGACCGAGTCGAGCTCGAAGTCGCTCGGCGTGAGCCAATGCTCCTCGTCGAGGAAGTGGCGACGGCCGTCGACCTCCACCCACGCGGGACCGGAGGCGCTTGGCTGAAACGACAGCACCGGCAGGGTGGGGGACACGCGCACCGTCGCGGACCACCCATCCGCCTCCAGGCGCGCGGCCCCCACCTCGTACACCAACCTGCGTATCGGGTCGGCACCGGCGCCGAGATCTGCTCCGATCCGAACCCGGAAGCGGCCATCGAGTCCGAGGGGGTACAGCAATACGGCGCGGTCGGTCACGTCGGCGACCAGTCGCCGCCCCTGCAGGAATGCCGGTGGTGCCTCACCGTCGGACACGTCATGGACCCAGGACCGCGACGGTTCATGCCACCGAGTGTGCTGGAAGTCGGTGGTCTGCTCCTGCCGGTTCAAGCGATCGACGAGATCCTGCCAGAACGGGTTACGTCCCCAGCGCGTCATCCTGCCCCTGCTCAATCGTTTGCGTTCCTCGACGAAAGGAACGCTACTGTAATCCAGACCCGTCGATGCCATGCTCGGGCGGAAAGGAGCCGGAATGACGACGATGAAGGACGTGGCCGACCGCGCCGGTGTGTCCATCTCCACGGTCAGTCGTGCGCTCAGTGGCCGGCCGGGCGTGGGCGAGGACATGCGCGGCGTCATCCGGGCAGCCGCAGAGAGCGCCGGCTACGTTCCCAACCGGCTCGCCAGCAACCTCCGGCGCCGGACCACCACCGTCTGGGGACTCCTGATCTCGGACATCCAGAACAGCTTCTTCACCGGCCTCGTCCGAGCGGTGGAGGACACCGCCCACCAAGCCGGCTACTCCCTCATCCTGTGCAACTCGGATGAGGACCTCGCCAAGGAAGCGCATTACGTCGATGTCCTGGTCGGCGAGCAGATCTCCGGGCTGCTCATCACCGCCGAGAACGAGGCGCTGACCTCGGTCCAGCGGGCGATCGAGGCGGGAATCCCGGTCGTCTCGGTCGATCGCCGGATCACATCGGCGAAGGTCGACACCGTCCTCGTCGACAACCGCCAGGGAGCTCGCGCTGCGGTCGACCATCTCATCGACCAGGGTGCCCGGCGAATCGCGATCCTGAACGGAAGCGAGACCTTCGCGGCGCACAAAGACCGCTACGCGGGATACCGCCAGGCGCTCGAGGCCCGCGGGCTTGCCGTCGACCCTCGGCTCGTCCTGCATGCCGGTGCGCACAATCAGGGTGCGGAGACAGCCCTTCGGGAGCTGTTCACGGGTGCCGACCTGCCGGACGCTCTGTTCATCGCGAACAACCAACTGACCATCGTGGCCCTGCCCGTGATCGCCGATCTGGGGCTCGCTGCGCCGTCAGACGTTCTCATCGCCTGCTTCGATGACCTGCCGCTCGCGAAGCTCGTGGGTTCGGGGCTCACAGTCGTCGAGCAGCCGACGTACGAGCTCGGCAAGAGAGCGGCCGAACTACTGCTCGAGCGGATCGCCGATCCGGCCGTTCCCGTCCGCGAGCACATGCTCAGTCCCCGCCTCATCGTGCGAGGGTCCTCGATCCGCGCCTAGGCGCCGCGTACTGCTTGCCCGGGCAACCGGACCCCGCGCTGACGACATCGCGTCGCCCCGGCGAGCACGCCATCGATTGCGGGCGGCGCTCGAAGTCTCTTGCGATGGGCGGCGCCGCGGTCGTAGGGTCTGCTCAATCGTTTCTGCCGGACGGATACCGTCCTGCGTATGGCCGCGTCCCAGAGGCGACGCCAGGCAAGCACTCGTTCGTGGCGGGACTGTGAGGACGCAGCGTTGATTCCCGACCGGGTCATAGCCCGCCGCCAAGCCCTCTTCTCGTCGAACCCGATCAAGGTTGGAGTACGCGACTCACGAACTCGGTTCAAAGCCCGAACTCACTCCGATCATTGAGCGGTTCCTGCTGACGGTTCTCCCGACGACGTGAGCGCCGAAAGCCGCAGAATCACGGGCTAGTGGGCATCTCTGGCCCCGCCTTCCGGTCGTAGGGGAGCTGGTGCTGGCCTATGAGGAGGTCGCGCTTCCGGCCGACCCGGGGACCGTCATGCTCGTGTACACGGCCGAGCCGGGTTCGGCCTTCGCAGAGCGGCTGCAACTGCTCGCATCCTCGGGCGCCGAGCACGAACCCGAGCTGCTCGGGGCATCGGGCGCCTCGTCGGCCGCGGACACTTCGGAGGGCGTCGAATAGCGGCGGCGCAACGATGTGAACGAACGTCGGGCGAACGGCTCCGCTGGGCCGGCGGGCGTGACACGGGCCTTCAGCAACGTTCACCGCGCGTCTGTCGACAGCGTCAGCCGCAATGTGTACGTTGTCCACCTGACGGGCGATCCCAGTTGGAGGACGAGTGGCGTTCATCGAGGCGACGGACCTGATCAAGACGTACCACCCGAAGGGCGCACCGGTCGTGCGGGCGCTGGACGGGCTCTCCCTCGAGGTGCCGCGCGGCACCGTCCTCGGGCTGCTCGGCCCGAACGGAGCGGGCAAGACGACGACGGCGAAGGTGCTGACGACGCTCATTACGCCCGATTCCGGGAGCGCCGCCATCGGCGGAATCGACGTGCTCCGCGAGCCCGACCGGATTCGCCGGATGATCGGCGCTTCGGGCCAGTACGCCGCGGTCGATGAGAACCTCACGGGCTTCGAGAACCTCGACATGATCGGACGGCTCTATCACCTGGGAGCCAAGCGGTCGCGCGCGCGTGCGACCGAGCTGATCGACCTGTTCGATCTGACCGAGGCCGGCAATAGGCCGGTGAAGGGGTTCTCGGGTGGCATGCGGCGTCGCATCGACCTGGCGGGAGCGCTCGTCATCGACCCTCCGGTGCTGTTCCTCGACGAACCGACGACCGGCCTCGACCCGCGCAGTCGGCTGGGCTTGTGGGACGTCATCACGGGTCTGGTCAACGAGGGCACGACGGTGCTGCTGACGACCCAGTACCTCGAGGAGGCCGACCGGCTGGCCGACGACATCGTCGTGATCGACGAGGGCAGGGTCATCGCGCGCGGCACGGCAGATGAGCTGAAGTCGCAGGTCGGCGGTCAGAGGATCGTGATCAGCCTCGTCTCCGCTGACGACCGCGAGCGGGCGACCCGGATCCTCAGCAGAGTGGGCACGACGGCCACGGACGTGTCGGCAGACGGCCGCACGCTATCGACGACCGTGGCGGATGGCCCTGCCGCCCTGCAGCAGGTTCTCGCCGACATCCGGGCCGAAGGCATCGCCCTGCACGACGCCGGCATGCAGCGGCCGACCCTGGATGACGTGTTCCTCACCATCACGGGCCGAACGACGAGCCACGACGACGCGAAGGAGGCGGCGGCATGACCACGACGACTTCCGCTACGGGCACGGCGCGGTCGCCGGACCTGCGGCCAGCGCCCGCGAACACCATCGGCACCTGGTTCAACGACGGATGGATCACGACCCGGCGCAACCTCATCAAGATCAAGCGCGTGCCCGACATCCTGGTGTTCACGACCCTGCAGCCGATCATGTTCGTGCTGCTCTTCAGCCAGGTCTATGCGGGCAGCATCGACATCCCCGGCAGCAGCTACACCGAGTTCATCATGGCGGGCATCTTCGCCCAGACGGTGGTGTTCGGCTCCACCTATTCCGGATCAGCGATGGCGCAGGACTTGAAGGAAGGCATCATCGATCGCTTCAGGACCCTGCCGATGAGTCCGTCCGCTGTGCTGATCGGCCGCACCAACGGCGACCTGTTCATCAACGCGCTGTCCTTCGTCGTGATGATCGCCACGGGGCTCGTCGTCGGGTGGCGGGTGCGCTCCAGCCTGCTGGAGGCCATCGCCGGAGTGGCTCTGCTGCTGCTCTTCGCGTACGCGTTCTCGTGGGTCATGGCTTTCCTCGGGATGAGTGTGCGGAGCCCTGAGGTGATCAACAACGTGTCGTTCCTGGTGCTGTTCCCGCTGACCTTCATCTCGAACGCCTTCGTGCCGAGCGAGAACCTGCCGACGCCGCTGCGGATCTTCGCGGAGTGGAACCCCGTGTCGGCGCTCGTCCTCGCAGCTCGTCAACTGTTCGGCAACGTGCCCGATGGCTACGACGCGGGCGACTCGTGGCCGCTGCAGAACCCGGTGCTCACGGTGCTGATAGGTGTGGTCGTGCTCCTCGTGGTGTTCGTCCCGCTGGCGATCCGCAAGTTCCGCACGATCAGCAGTCGCTGACCGACGCCCGGGGAGGCTCGAGGGTTCCCACGGGGAGTGTCCGCTGCTGGGCCCGAGCCGGAACCGACCGCACATCGGGGGCGCTCCGGAGGCTCACCGAGCGGAGCAGCTGCACCAGCGCCTCTCCCCTAGGGGAAGCAGCGGGATGACGCGCTGACCAGAGCGTCGGACCGCGCCGCGGAGAGGGCGGCTGCACATTCCGGGGGGCAGGCTCGGCGGTACAGAATGGGAAGAGATGGGCATCCCGGCGTCGAGGGATGTCCGGGGCCGTTCCCGAGGACGACGTCATGCCGGAGATCCTCCGAGCCGAGCGGGGCGCGGCGTCGTCCCTCGCGTCGCTCACCTAGTGCAGCAGGAAAGGAAAGGGCATGCAGGATCTGCAGCGGATCTGCTTCCAACTCCAGGTGAAGCCCGAGCGCATCGAGGAGTACAGAGCGCGTCACGCGGCCGTGTGGCCGGACATGCTGCAGGCCCTGCACGAGACCGGGTGGCGCAACTACTCGCTGTTCCTCCGAGACGACGGGTTGCTGATCGGGTACTTCGAGACCGTCGACCTCCAGTCGGCGCTCGACGGCATGGCACGAACCGAGGTCAACAGGCGTTGGCAGACCGAAATGAGCCCCCTGTTCGAGGACCTGGACGGCGCCGCACCGGATACCGGCTTCGTCGTGTTGAACGAGGTGTTCAATCTGGACGAACAGCTGAACTCCCACTGAGCAGGAGGTCGCCGGCCAGTGCCGTCACTTGGGTGAACCAGGGGGGTAAGGGCGCGGGGCAGATGATCCCGTCGTCAGGAGGCGATGGTCACCCGTCGCTGCTCGTCCGACGATCGATACGCCGCCTGCAGCACGGTCATCGAGGTGAGGATGTCATCCAGCGAGTACGGGGGAGCCGCGCCTCCGCCGATGTAGTCCGTCAGCGCTTCCAGGGCCCGCCGATTCGAGTCCTCGAACCAGTGCCGTGTCCGCAGCAGCTCCTCGGTGCGGGTGGTGGTGATGCTGAGCAGGACCAGGTCGTCACCGTCGGTCACCGCTCGCAGCGTCTCGTCCGGTGAGATCGCGTCGATGACCGTCGAGGAATCCTGCCGCGCAGTCCAGCAGCCGGTGAAGGTCGACATCGCGCCGCCGCTGTGCTCCAGCACGACTGTCGCGTTGTCGTCGGCCTTGCCGGGGTCGTCTGCGACGAGCTGACGGTTCACCGCCGTCACCGCGGATACAGGGCCGAAGACACTGGAGAGCACGTCGATCGTGTGCGAGCCCGAGGAAAACAGGAGGCCACCGCCGGTGAGGGCCGGGTTCCCGCGCCAGT
>DATCMN010000254.1:0-1719 GCA_036563405.1 Naasia sp.
ATCGCGCTGACCGTGCTGGTCGTCGCCGCCGCGGTCTCGGGCGGGCTGCGCGTGACCCGGGTCCGCGCCGCCCTCGCGTACGGGACCGCGCTGATCGCCGCGTTCCTCTCCTACGGCCGGAACCCCGGAGAGAACCGGCAGACCGCCGGGTGGCTCATCGTCGACCTGGTGCTCATCACGGTGCTGCTCCTCGCCGCTTCGGGACGCTGGCGCATCGGCGTAGCAGGGGTCCTCCTCGGCGGGGTCTTCGTCGCGCAGATCGTCATGATGGTCGGTCTCGGCAGTCGCGGCCAGAACCCGGACGTCGGCGACTGGGGAGCGCCGGCGCGCATCTCGGACCTCGGCGTCCCGCCCGTTCCGGCGAAGACGCCGGGCCTGGTGCTCCGCGGCGAGGATCCCGACGAGGAGGCCGACCGGCTCGAGGACGGCATCGGAGTCGGCTACGTGTCGACCTACCACGATCGCTATCTGGGCCAGTCGTACTCCTCCGTGTCCCAGCGGTACCTGCACGGCGCGATGTGCGCCAACTACCTCGGCTACACCTGCGTGCAGGCCGGCGACTTCCTGCTCTCCGATGAGGCGGTCACCGGGCAGCGGTGGCTCGACCTGCTCGGCTACGAGTACCTGATGCTGGCTCCCGAGTACACGGCGCTCGAGTCGGGCCTCGGCTCGGACTGGGAGCAGGTGGGCTCCGACCCGGAGTTCGCCGTGTGGCGCAAGGTCGCCGACCTCCCCGAGGCCGACGTGACTTTCGCGGCCCCCGGCGTCGAGCTGGAACCGGTCGCAGCGCACGGGGACACCCACACCTACGACGTCGAAGCTCCTGACGGCGGGCTCGTCGTGCTGCGCGAAGTGGCCTGGCCCGGCTGGCGCGTGACCCTCGACGGGCAGAGCCTCGAGCCCCGGTTCATCGACGACATCCTCGTCGGCGTCGAGCTCCCGGAGGGCTCCTCCGGCCGGCTGGAGTTCTCCTACGAGGCCATCCCGACCGGGCGGCTCGCCGTGGTCGCGGCCGGTGCCATCGCACTGATCGCCGCATCGCAGGTGCTGCACCTGCTCGTACGACGCAGGAGTGAGCGGAGAGAGGCAACAGCATGACGGACGTCGATTTCGCCCGCTGGGCGCAGCTGACGGAGGCGCAGAAGGACGAACTCGCGTCCCTGCACGTACGGCTCCTGCCGTGGACCATCAACTCGCAGATCGGCGTGCAGCACATGCGCCGCGTGTACGACGTCACGGGCTCGCGGCCGGACGCCGATGTTGTCGCAGCGCTGCTGGCCGGCAGGGTCGTCGGCTCGGCGTCGTTCGCGAGGGACCACCACGCGCTCGAGGCCGACCTGACCAAGCGGTTCCGGGTCCCGATCCTCCGGCACCTGATCACGCATCCGACCCCGCGGACGGCTGCGACAATCGTCGACTCGCTTCAGGTCCAACGCGCGATCGGGCGTTTAGACTTCCCGTATCAATTCCTTCTGACCTGGTTCGTGGACCCGACCCATCGAGGTCTGAACATCGGCAGAAGGCTCTTGGCAGAGGGACGGGCGCAGCCCGGGGGCGAGGAAGTCCCGCTCGTCCTGGACGTCAACAACGATGCGGAGAGCGGCCTGGCGGCGTACGCACGGCTCGGATTCGTCAATCTGGCGTCGACGTCGCGCAGTCAACTACTCATCCTGAGGAACACGGAGGACCACCGATCATCATGACCCCGAAGCTGCTCAC
>DATCMN010000290.1:0-4423 GCA_036563405.1 Naasia sp.
GTCGCGCACGGCGAACAGGAAGTCCGGGACGATGACGCCCTGCCAGCCCCATTCGGCGCGCGGGATGCGGAGTAACGCCGGGTTCTCGCACACATAGCGGCCGCCCAGACGGTTGTAGGAGCCCATCAAGCCCCCGGCGCCGTAGTCGACGAGCGCTCGGCGGAAAGGCTCGGCGTAGAGTTCGCGCAGGGTCCCCGCGCCGATTCGCACGTCCACCGCATGGGTCCGCCGGGCGAAGCTGCCGGAGCCGGTCCTGCCGTGCTCGAAGTTGTTGGCGAGGTAGTGCTTGACCACCGCGAGGACGGCCTGCGACTGGATCCCGGCGGCGACCGATCCGCCGAGCTCGCCCGTCAGCAGGGGGTCCTCGCCGAAGCTCTCGCCGGTGCGCCCCGCGACGGGCACGCGCGCGATGTCGAGCGCGGGACCGAGGACGGCGTTGCGACCGGCGGCCTTCGCCTCCCGGCCGAGCGCCTCGCCGTGCCGACGGGCGAGGTCCGTGTCGAAGGAGGCGGCGAGGGCGAGGCTCGAGGGGAAGGCAGTCGCACCGGCGGCGTCGCGGATGCCGTTGCCGGCGTCCGTCCAGACGAGGGGAGGCAACCCCCCGGCGGCGAGGTCGCCGAGCGCGATGCTGATGTGGGCCTCGCGATCCAGAGCGGCGCGGACGTCTCGCCGATTGCCCATGCCGCTACCTCCACCGCGCCGTGCTGAAACGCTTCAGAGACTAGCAGTGCGCCAGGGCGGGAGGCTCCCGGTTCGCGTGCCGAGAGCCGCTGCGGCGTGCGCCCCCCGGCGCCTCAGGCCGGGTCGGGGCCGTCGACCGCCGCCGATCCGCCGGACGGAAGGAGCGGCAGCCACACCCGCATCTCCGACGGCCCCCGCTCTGCCCAGCGGTGATAGGGGATGAGGGGAAGTGTCAGCTCCCTGTCGGCGGTGGCGCTCTCCTTCGGGCCGTACGGCCAGGGGTCGTCCGCCGAGCGCGTGTGCGCCGCCGGCACCTCAGCGGTGTCGGCGGTGCCGACCGGGACGCCGTCGGCGGCTACACCGACCTCGCGAAGGGAGACTCCGGGCGGCAGGTCGACCGACTCCGCGCACATCACGAGCGGCCCCGCCTCGACCGCGACCGAGGAGCGCAGGGAGTCGATACGGGGGTCCGGCAGGGTGAGTCTCGGCTCCACCGGGAGTTCCAGTCGCAGGCGCGTGCCCGTCGGCAGGGCGCCCGACAGGTCGGCCATCGCCGTCGACACGACACGCTCTCCTGAGGGCTCCGACAGGCGTGCGCTTCCGCGGGCCCACGCGGGAACGCGGAGGGACAGTGTCCACGGCTGCTCCGGGGCCTCCTCCACCACGATCGTGATCGTGCCCGACCAGGGGTAGTCCGTCTCGATGCGGACGCGCACCCGCTCTCCGGACCGCAGCAGCGTGTCGATCGTGCCGTCGACGTACTGATGCACCTGCAGTCCGCGGTCGTTCGTGGTGGCGACGTAGCCGGAGAGGCTGGCGAAGGTGCGCGCTACGTTGGTGGGGCAGCAGGACACATCGAACCAGTGCGCGCGCTGACTGGAGGCGGCCCGGGGGCTCGGCTCGTCCTCGCTCGGCTCCGTCCCCGGAGTGTTGCGCTGCAGCGGGTTGACGTAGAAGAAGGCGGTTCCACGCGAATCCGGGCTCGTGGCGACGACGTTGAAGAGCGTCCGCTCGATGAGGTCGGCGTACTCCGGCTTGCCCTCGGCGAGGAGGAGCCGGTGGCTGAGCATGACGGACGCGATCCCCGCGCACGTCTCCGAGTACGCCCGGTCGGACGGCAGCTCGAAGTCGTCGCCGAAGGACTCGCCCTCGTGCCGCGAGCCCATGCCGCCGGTCAGGTAGGTGCGCCGGGCGACGGTGTTGCGCCACTGACGCGTCACCGCTTCGAGCAGCTCGCTGTCGCCGTCCTCCGCGGCGAGATCGGCGGCTCCCATCGACAAGTAGAGCGCTCGGACGGCGTGTCCGCGGAGCACGTCCGCCTGCCGGATGGGGATGTCGTCCTGGAAGTACTCCGGACCGGTTTCGCCGGCGTCCAGGGTGCCCGTCCCGCGCCGCTCGAGGAACAGGCGGGCCTGCTCCAGGTACCGGCGGTCGCCGGTCACGCGGTACAGCTCGATGAGCGCGGGCTCGATCTCCGGGTGGCCGTCGATCCGCGCGAGACCGTCCCGGCCGAACGTCGCGCAGATGTGATCGGCGAGGCGGATCGCCGCCTCCACGAACTCGTCGCGGCCCGCGGTGCGCGCGCGGGCGACAGCGGCCTGGATCAGGTGGCCGGCGCAGTACAGCTCGTGCCCCCACTCCAGGTCGGAGTAGCGGGGCGCCTGTCCGGGCAGTCCGAAGCGGGTGTTCAGGTAGCCGTCCGGCCGCTGCGCGGCGATCACCCGCGCGGCGAGGGAGCTGAAGGTCTCCTCGACCCACTGGTCCCCGGTGCGGGAGGACTCCCATGCCAGTGCTTCGAGGAGCTTGTAGATCTCGGAGTCGGCGAACTCGCGTCCAGCGCTCGGCTCCGCACGGCCGTCGGCTGCGCGGTCGAAGTTGCGGATCCAGCCGAGGCGCTCCATCCACGAGTAGCAGTGCCGCAGGCTGACCGTGCCGTTCACGTGTTGACGCTCCGCCCAGAAGCCGCCGGTGATGCGGACATCCGCGGCGCTCACCGGGCTGAGGAGACCCGTACTCGGCAGAACGGCGGTCGGCGGCTGGTCGTACGTCAGGGACATGGTGTCGCTTTCTGGAGTGGAGGGGGAGGTCGCCGCTGCTACTTGAGGCTGCCGGCGGTCATGGCGGCGACGATGCGGTCGCTGAGGATGATGTAGATGACGACGGTGGGCGCGATGCCGATGACGGTCGCGGCGAAGGCGAGGGGATAGTTCGCCGAGTAGGTGGTCAGGAAGTAGCGGACGCCGACCTGCACCGTCTGCGCCTCGCTGTCGTTGGTGAGGATCGCGGCGAAGAGGAGCTCGTTGAACGCGGTGATCATGAGGAAGATCGCGGCGGTGACCGCGCCCGGCGAGGCGAGGGGCGCTGCGATCCGCGCGAACACCGAGTTGAAGCCGGCACCGTCGATGCGCGCGGCCTCGAAGATCTCCGGCGGCGTCGTGTCCATGTAGGTCTTCACGATCAGGAAGCCGAGTGGGAAGAACAGTCCCGCGTACACCAGCCCGAGTCCGAGCACGGAGTTGTACAGCCCCATCATGTTGACCAGGAAGAAGATCGGTGTCATCAGCGCGTTGACCGGGAGCAGGATGCCGAAGAGCAGGAACCCGAATGTCGCCCGGCTGAGCCGGAAGCGGTGCAGCAGGGCGTAGGACGCCATCATCGAGGCCACCACGATGACCAGGGTCGCGAGCAGTGCCGCGCCCAGGCTGTTGCGCAGGTAGAGGTGCATCGGGTGCGCGGCCAGGGCGGCGGGGTAGTTGTCGAAGCGCCACTCGCTCGGCAGTCCGAAGGGGTCGGCGAACACGTCTGCCTGGGTCTTGAAGGACGACATCACGAGCCACAGCAGCGGCAGCAGGGTGATGAGCGTGAACAGCGCCAGCACTGCCCACCGGAAGCTCTTGCCGGCCAGGGTCATCGCTCGGTCCTCCTCAGCACCGCGAAGGTCGCGGCGGTCAGGGCGATGCCGATGACGAGGGTGACCACGCCTGCGGCCATCGCGAGGCCGTACTGGTTGGCCGTCAGCATCTGGCGGTAGATGTAGAGGGAGAGGGTGATGGAGGAGTCGGCGGGCCCCCCGCTCGTCATGATGAACGGGTACTCGAAGCTCCGCAGCGCATATCCGACAACGAAGAGGACCTGCAGCGCGATCGCCCGTCTGATGAGCGGAATGGTGATCGACCAGTCCTGTCGGAGCGTCGAGGCGCCGTCCAGCTGCGCGGCCTCGTAGTACTCCTGCGGGATCGTGGAGATCTGCGTGAGGAACAGCACCATGCCGAAGCCGATGTAGACGACCCACGGCGTCATGGTCACGCCGAGCGCGGACGAGGGGTCGAACAGCCAGTTGCGGGTGAGGCTGTCGAGACCGACGAGCTCCAGCGTGGAGTTGAGCAGGCCGAGGCTCACGTGGAAGACGAAGTACCAGAGCAGGGCGAGCGAGGTCGCCGAGATGATGTTCGGCAGGAACAGGATCGTCCGGAACACCTTCCATCCGCGCGGGCGCCGAGCGACGATCAACGCCACGAGGATGCACAGCGGGGTGTGGATCAACACGCCGACAGCGACCCACAGGAGCGTGTTCCCGATCGCCTTGAGGAAGGCAGGGTCGCCGAAGAGGCGCGTGTAGTTGTCGAGCCCGATCCACGCCGGGACACCGACCCCCGACCACTGCGTGCCGCTCAGGGCCACGACGACCAGGGTGGGCACCGCGAGGAAGGTGGTGACGAGCGCCAGTGCGGGGAGCAGGTAC
>DATCMN010000302.1:0-2805 GCA_036563405.1 Naasia sp.
TGACCCGCCGCCCAACACCGCCGGCATCTGGGCGCCGGAAGGTAGCCAGGTACCACCGTTCTAGGTGCGGTTCATGCGCGGTAGTCCGGGGGCTGGATGCGGTCGGGCCGCGACGGATCGCACGGCGGCGCTCCACGTCTAACGCAGGGGACTGAAACCGATTCACGCCCACGCCTCGCTTCCGGCCGCGGCCTATCCGAGGCCGTCCTCGACCGCCTCGGTGATGGCTCGGCCCGCCGCCTCGTACGCCGCTGCGGATCCGTGCACGCCGTCCGGGGAGCCACCGGCCGCCCACGTATCGCCGGAGCGGTACTCCGCCCACGGGTCCACGAATATCCAGCCGTTCTGATCCGCCTGCTGAGCGAGCGCCGCGTTCAGCGCGCTTGAGGCCGGGGGGCTGCCGGACCACGGCGGGACGGCGCAGATGGCGACCAGGTCGACGTCCACCTCTCCGACGATGCGGGCGATGTTGGCGAGCGTGGCCTGCTTCGGGATGCCCCTGATGATGTCGTTCGTGCCGCCCATCACGACGAGCGCATCGGCCGTCGCGGGGTCGAGGTAGTCGGCCATGCCCTGAGTGAGAGCGCCATCCCGCCACCATCCTCCGGTGACTTCGAGCGGCTCCTGCAGATACATCCTCCATGAGCCGGGGTCCGTGGGCACGTCGTCGTGCCCGTCGCCGGCAGCGAGGGAGTCGCCTACCGCGAGAACCGAGATCTTCCCGCCCTCGAGGGACCGGGTGGAGCGGGGCGACGGGGACACGGGCGACGGGGACACGGACGGTGCGCGCGGGTTCGGCGTGGGGGCGGGTGAGTCGGACGAGAAGCTGGGAGGGGCTGCGACGAGGTCTGCTGGCGTCAGGCTGCTGCAGCCGGTCAGCACCGCGAGCGCCGCGGCAGCCACGAGCGCGGGCAGGATCCTCACGCGTTCCCCTTTCTCCTGAGCCGTCTCAGGTTCGAGCGTCTGGGCTGACAGCGCACGCCGGCACCCCGTCCGCTGTCGTCGTCCTCCCGCGCGGGGAAGCGACGAGACTCCGAGTGGGACTGCGGATGGACCTGAGCAGTCCCGGGCCGGCTGCTCGATGATCCGGCGGCCCGCCCACGCTATAGGGTCCCGGCGCCGGCTGGCGGACCTTCCCCAGTTCGGGGGGAACCTGGACAGGGACGGTGTCGCCCGGGGCCGCCCACCCCCTACCCTGGCGCTTGCAGGCCAGCCCCGCGACCCCGAACCCCCGCTCCGTCACCCACGGAGTGCGCGGCCGATGACCGGCACCACCCACCCGAACCCGCCCGATCGATCGACCGTTCCGTCGACCCTCCGGGCACCCGACACCCGACGGGACCCTCACGATGACCGGTGAGCTGCTGCGTTTCCCCTCAGTCCGATCCGACTACCATCCGGCGCGCACGAGCATCGCGTTCGAGTGGCTGGACGAGACAGCGCCGCTGGCGCGTGCGCGAACGCGAACGCGAACGCGGCAGGATCTGCCGCCGGTTCCGCTGCGTCGCCGCGCGGACGGATCCGGCATGGCGATCCTCACCGGCGCTGTCGCGCTGCTGCTCGGCGGAGGATCCGTCTGGGCGGCCATCGCGCTCCCCTGGTACTGATCGACCGTATTCGCGACGTCGTCGATGAGGTCCTTCAGCGCAGCTTCGTCGTGACCTCACGTGCCGCCTCCGCGATGAGCGCGTCATCGTGCTGCGCGCCCTGCTGGTCCTTCGACGACATCACCACGAGGAGGATCGGCGCTCCCCCGTCGTCCGGCCAGAGGACCGCCGCATCATTGCGCGTGCCGTAGGCCGCGTCGCCGGTGCGGTCGCCGACCCGCCACCCCTCCGGCACACCAGCGCGGATGAGGGCGCCGCCTGTGGTGTTGCTTCTCCATCCCGCCGTCGTGCGGATATCGAGAGGATCGCCGCGAGGAGCACTTCGATGGTCGACGCGTAGGCGAACCGCTCGTCGGCGAGCGTTTTTGAACCGCACCCCCTGACTACGTCGTGGACTAACCGCTAGCTGCCGGGGACGTGACCCCGATCATGCTGCCTCCCACGACAGTGGGGCCAAAATAAACTTCGTTGGTTGAGGCCCATTCCGGACCTCGGTAGATTCCCTGCTTCAGGTAGATCGGGTCGGCGAAGGTGTCACCCGTGCCACCATAGGTATCCATCGTTGCGATAGCAGTACGCGAGACATACTGGACCCCGTCTATCCACACCTCGATCCATCCTGACGTTGCGGCCGTCGACAACTTCATACCCACTACGAGCTGGTGCCACTCGCCCGGGACTATGGCGGGTCCGATGCGTCCGTCGCCAGGAGCTGGCAACCCAGGCAACGAATTGAGATTCACTCTTGACCCTCCCAGGCGGAAGCGATTGCCTTTCACCTCGATAGCGAACGGAGGCGAACCTCCGCGAAGCCCCTTCCACTGCACCAGGCTGAGCCACTCGCCGTTGCGAGCGAACTGGAAGCCCTCAGGAATGAGGATGGATACGCTCCACCATCGTTCGGAACCCACCGGGTCCGGCCATTGCGCAGCGGGTGTACTGCTCATGCGTCCGACAGGAAACCGCCCGTAGACCTCTGCTCGATTAGCGTAGTAACCGGACGAATTGTGGATGTCGCCGTCCGGGATCGCCGTGGTTCCCGGGTTACTCAGCGAATACGGACGCAGCGTGACGCGCAACGCCCTCCCGGTGGGCTTCGCTGCGCCTACGCCCGGCACCTGGTCAGCGTCGACGAGAGTCACGGCCCCGGCGTTGACAGGGCCGTCCATTCCGACCGATGGTCGCTGAACACTCCAGA
>DATCMN010000304.1:0-2125 GCA_036563405.1 Naasia sp.
GCTGACCGAGTACGCGAAGCGGCGGCTGGTGCGACAGCTCACCCACCTCGGCCTGCCGATCCACCGCCGGGAGAGCGGCTCCGGCCTCGCCTTCGAGCTGCGTGCGCCCGCGGACGGCGAGCAGGTGCTGACCGGCCACGCGGACGGGGTGATCACGATCAACCTCACCGAGGCGAGCGATGCGCACCGCGAGGAGGTCCGGATCTCCCTGGGCGAGCCGTACCGGACGATCCTCGGCCACCTGCGCCACGAGATCGGCCACTACTACTGGCTGGTGCTCGTCGACGGCACGGCCGACCTCGGGTCCTTCCGCCGCCTGTTCGGCGACGACCGGCAGGACTACGGCAGCGCCCTGGAATCGCACTACGGCGACGCGGCCGACGGGGAGGAGCAGGGCGACTCGACGACCGACGAGCAGCACATCTCCGGCTACGCGACGATGCACCCGTGGGAGGACTTCGCGGAGTCGTTCGCGCACTACCTGCACATCACCGACGGGCTGGAGACTGCCGCGACGGTGGGCGTCTACGTGGCGGGGCCGTCCGGAGTGCCCGCGCCCCTGGCGGGCAGCATCACCGCATCGGGCGCGGCGAGTGTCGCCGACCTGCCGATGGCGGACGTGCTCGGCCGCTGGCACGGCTACGCGCTGGGCATGAACGCGATGAACCGGTCGATGGGGGAGCCGGACCTCTACCCGTTCGTCATCACCGCGCCGGTCGCCGAGAAGCTCGACTACATCCACGAGCTGGTGCGCGCCCCTTCCTGACCCGGGCCTATCCGGTCGTTCCGGGCCGGCACGCCGACCCGCATCGTCCCATCCGGCCCGGGTTGCGACGGGAGGGTCAGCGCAGCCCGGTCAGCGGCGCCGGCGTCGGGTGCCGAAGATGCCGCCGACGATCTCGGTGAGCACCTTCTTGGCGATGGGGGAGCCGAGCACCTCCTCGAGCGGCGACTTCTCGGCGCGGGTGCTGCGGCTGCGGGTGCGGGGCGCCGGTGCGCGGCGCTCCGCCGCCCGGTCGGCCCGCTCCTCCCGCTGGCGCTGCTTCTCGATCGCCTCCTGCTGGCGCTCGTACTCCTCCTCGGCCTCCAGTCGGCGCCGCTCGCGGTCGGCGGCTTCGCGGCCGGCCTCCAGCTTCCGGCCGAGCAGCTCGTGCGCCGAGTCGCGGTCGATCGGGGTGCCGTACCGGGTGAGGAGCGGCGACGCGGCGACGGCCGCCGCGATGCGTTCGTCGGCGGCGGGCGACATCGAGCTTGGCGTCCGCGGGCGTGAAGGCCCGCAGCTGGTGCTGGATGCGGGAGCCGAGCTGGGCGAGGATGTCGCCCGGCACGTCCTTCGGCGTCTGCGTCACGAAGAAGACGCCGACGCCCTTCGACCGGATCAGCCGCACGGTCTGGGTCACGGCGGCGAGGAAGTCCTTCGAGGCGTCCGCGAACAGGAGGTGCGCCTCGTCGAAGAAGAACACGAGCGACGGCTTCTCCGGGTCGCCGACCTCCGGCAGGTCGTTGAACAGGTCGGCGAGCAGCCACATGAGGAACGTGGAGTAGAGCAGCGGCCGGCTCTGCACCGACGGCACCTCGAGGAGGCTGATGATCCCGAGCCCGTCCGGGGTGCTGCGGAGGAAGTCGGCGGTGTCTATCTCCGGCTCCCCGAAGAACACGTCGGCGCCCTGCTCGGCGAACGCGACGAGCTCGCGGAGGATCACGCCGACGGTCGCCTGCGACAGTCCGCCGAGGCCCTCCAGCTCGCCTTCGCCCTCGTCGCTCACCAGGTAGGCGAGGACCGCGCGGAGATCCTCGAGATCGAGCAGCGGCAGCTGCGCTCGCTCCGCGTAGGAGAAGACGAGCCCGAGGCTCGACTCCTGGGTGTCGTTGAGGCCCAACACCTTGCTGAGCAGCAGCGGGCCGAAGCCGGCGACCGTCGCCCGGATCGGGACGCCCCGGCCGAGCCCGCCGAGCGAGAAGAACTCGGTGGGGAAGGCCCGCCCCGTCCACGACTGGCCGATGTCGGAGGTGCGCGCCGTGAGGCGGTCGTTCGCGACGCCCGCCTCCGCCACCCCGGACAGGTCGCCCTTGATGTCGGCCGCGAACACCGGGACGCCCGCTGCGGACAGCTGCTCCGCCAGCA
>DATCMN010000351.1:0-1707 GCA_036563405.1 Naasia sp.
CTCGAGGCCGGCAAATGACCATTCCCTTTGCAATCGTGGATGCATTCACCGACGAACCGTTCCGCGGCAATCCCGCAGGCGTATGCATCCTCTCCGGCGCGGCGCCCGCCATCTGGATGCAAGCCGTGGCAGCCGAGCTCAATCTTCCGATGACGGCATTTGTGGCGCCACGGCCGGACGGCGGCCACGACCTCCGCTGGTTCACCCCCGTCGTCGAGGTGGAGCTGTGCGGCCACGCCACTCTAGCGACAACACATGTACTCGGTGGCACTCAGGA
This sequence comes from Naasia sp., assembly GCA_036563405.1. Lineage (GTDB taxonomy): Bacteria > Actinomycetota > Actinomycetes > Actinomycetales > Microbacteriaceae > Naasia. The sequence continues at coordinate 278 of DATCMN010000351.1, forward strand.
ATTCCACACAATGAGCGGCGTCCTGCGGTGCGAACGTGCGCACGACGGACGAGTGGAGATGGACTTCCCCGCCATAGCGGTAAAGGAACTGAGGGATCCCTCGGCGGTTGAGCGCGCCGCCGGTGTCCCGGCTGGCCTCATCGGGGCCTGGGCAGGGCAAGGCTGGTGGCTCGCCGAAGTGGCCAGTCCTGCCGAGGTAAGACAGGCGCGGCCCGACCGGGACTTGTTGCGGCAGCTCGGCGGTGTCCTCATCGTTGTCGCGGCGCCAGGCGAGAGGAACGGAGCCGATACGGCCTGCAGAGTTTTTGAACCGGCAGCCGGCCTGGATGAGGACGCCGTCACCGGGTCCGCTCACTGCGTCATCGCCCCCTGGCTGGCGGAGCGCACGGGCAAGACCAACTTCGTCGGCGAACAGCTGTCCGCGCGAGGCGGAACGGTAGGCATACAGCTTCGAGGCGACCGTGTGCTGCTCCGCGGAACGGCGGTAACCGTGTTGGAAGGCGAGTTGAGAGTTCCTTGATCCCCCCGACCGTCTCCGCGGTCAGACACGGGAAGACAGGAGGCCCTCCTCGACGACCGGACACCGTCGGCCAGCCCGGTGTCACGGTCCAAGGACCCAGCTCGTCAGACACACGAAACCGCGAGTCACACGGCTCAAGGAGTGTTCATGCACCCATACCTCACCGCCGCCATCGCGGCTGCACACCGCGAAGACCTTCTGCGGGAGGCCGACCGTCAGCGGCGCTGCCCGCATCCGACCAGGAGACGAAGCGCCGCCCCATGGCGGATCCGAACGGGATGGCGCCTCGTGGAGGCCGGCCTTCGACTGGCCCTTGCCGACCGGCCAACACGCGTCACCGTCTTGTCCTCCGTCACCAACGCCGACCGATAAAGTGGACACGGAACGGATCGTCACCAAATCCGCTCACGCCCGATTCCGACTCCGACATGTTCGGCTGGGGTCAGGTTGCCATCGCGTCGGTCTCGCGCCCTGGCGTCGAGCGGCTTGGCCCCTTTGGTGGCAAGGCCCGGCGCCCGCCACCGAGCGAGGAGACGATCATGACTGACTACGGGCACGAGCTGCTGTTCGGCTCCTTTCTGACGCCGACCAGCGCTCAGCCGCAGCAGGCAGTGGCTCTGGCCCAGATGTCCGAGCAAATAGGGTTGGACCTGGTCACCTTCCAAGACCACCCCTACCAGCCCCGGTTCCTCGACACATGGACGCTGCTGGGCGTGGTGGCCGCGAAGACACGCAGGATTCGGTTGGCGACCAACGTTGCGAACCTGACCCTGCGCCCGCCCGCGGTGCTGGCACGCGCCGTCGCCAGCCTCGACCTGGTCAGCAGCAGGCGGGTGGAGCTCGGCCTCGGCGCCGGCGCCTTCTCGGACGCCATCGAAGCAATGGGCGGTCGTCGGCTCCCTCCCGGTGA
>DATCMN010000355.1:0-3686 GCA_036563405.1 Naasia sp.
CCCGGCCCAGAGGATCGAGTCCTCGGGCCCCGCGAGGGACACGGCGAAGCGGATCGCCTGCTTCGGGTCGCCGACTTCGTGCAGCGGGTGCTCGGGTGCCTCCTCCTTCGCCGCCGCCATCAGGGTCGCACGGATGCCGGCCGGGTCCTCGAACCGCGGGTGGTGGTCGGTGATCACCAGGATGTCGCTGCCCGCGACGGCGGCACGCGCCATGTCGGCGCGCTTGGTGGTGTCCCTGTCGCCGTCGGCGCCGAACACCATGATGACCTTGCCCGTCGCCACCTTCCGGACGGCGGCGAGGGTCTCCGCGAAGGCGTGCGGGCTGTGCCCGAAGTCGACGTAGATGGAGGGCGCTCCCGGCCCGGAGACGAGCTCGGTGCGGCCGGGCAGGCGGGCGTCGATGCCGTCCGGTCCGCCGATCGCGGCGACGATCCGGTCCCACGCGAAGCCCGCCTCCACCAGCATGGCGACCGCGAGCCCCGCGTTCGCCGCCATGTGGGCGCCGAGGATCGGGATGCGCGTGGAGAGCACGTCGCCGGATGGCGCGGTGAGGTCGAAGGCGGTGTACTCGCGGGTCTCGTCGGTCACCCGAACCGTCCAGTCGGCGTCCGCGCGGCCTCCCTCGGCGATCGTGACCACCGGCACGCCGGCGGCGGCCACCACGCGGGCTCCCCATTCGGTGTCGAGCGACACGACCGCGCGCGCCGACCGGTCCGGCTGGAAGAGCGGCAGCTTCGCCGCGAAGTACGCCTCCATGTCGGCGTAGTCGTCGAGGTGGTCGTGGCTGAGGTTCGTGAAGCCTGCGACGTCGAACGTGACGCCGTCCAGCCGGTGGCGGCTCAGCCCCTGGGCGCTCACCTCGATGGCGGCGGCCTCGACGCCCACCTCGCGCATCCGGGCGATGAGCGCGTGCAGTTCGGTCGCCTCGGGCGTCGTGAGCCCGGCGACCCGCCGCTCGCTGCCGACGTGCCGCTCCGCCGTGGAGCTCAGCCCGGCAGGCACCCCGAGCTGGTCGAGGATGCCGCCGAGCAGGTGCGTGGTGGACGTCTTGCCGTTGGTGCCCGTCACGCCGAAGAGCAGCGGCCGTTCCGTGGCGGTGCGGTAGATCCAGGCCGCCAGGTCGCCGAGGATCCGGCGGGGGTCGTCCGCCAGGACGACGGGTATGCCGGCGGCCGCCGCCAGCTCCGCGCCCTCCGGGTCGGTGAGCACCGCGGCCGCGCCCTTCTCGGCGGCGGCGGCGGCGAAGCCGGCGCCATGGCTGCGCACCCCGCGCAGGGCGACGAACAGGTCACCGGGCTGGGTCGCGTCGCTCGACAGGCTCACCCCGGTGAGGGTCGCATCCTCCTCCGCACCCCCGGCGGTCCGGAGCGCGAAGCGCTCGACGAGCTCGGCGAGCGGACGGGGCTCGACGGAGGACGGCCGGAAGGCTGCAGGCATCGCACACATCTGGCTTCCCAGCCTACGTGGTCGCCCCGCGCGGCCCGGGAACGACGAAGGGGCCGGACCCGAAGGCCCGACCCCTGTCGTGGTGATGCAGGAACTACTTGATGATCTTGGTCACCGTGCCGGCGCCGACGGTGCGGCCACCCTCACGGATCGCGAAGCTCAGCCCCTCCTCCATGGCGATCGGCTGGATCAGCTGAACGCTCATGTCGGTGGTGTCGCCGGGCATGACCATCTCGGTGCCCTCGGGCAGCGTGATGACGCCGGTGACGTCGGTGGTGCGGAAGTAGAACTGCGGGCGGTAGTTCGCGTAGAACGGGTTGTGACGCCCACCCTCGTCCTTCGACAGGATGTACGCGGTGCCCTCGAAGTCGGTGTGCGGCGTGACCGAACCCGGCTTCACGACGACCTGGCCGCGCTCGACGTCCTCACGCTTGGTGCCGCGGAGCAGCAGACCACAGTTCTCGCCGGCCCAGGCCTCGTCGAGCTGCTTGTGGAACATCTCGATGCCCGTGACCGTGGTCTTCTGCGTCGCGCGGATGCCGACGATCTCGACCTCGGAGTTGATCTTGAGCGTGCCGCGCTCGGCGCGGCCCGTCACGACGGTGCCACGACCGGTGATCGTGAACACGTCCTCGATCGGCATGAGGAACGGCTTGTCCTTGTCGCGCACCGGGTCCGGGATGGACTCGTCGACAGCCTCCATGAGCTCGACGATGCTCTCGGTCCACTTCGCGTCGCCCTCGAGCGCCTGCAGGCCGGAGACGCGGACCACCGGGGCGTTGTCGCCGTCGAAGCCCTGGCTGGCGAGCAGCTCGCGGACCTCGAGCTCGACGAGCTCCAGGATCTCCTCGTCGTCCACCATGTCGGCCTTGTTCAGCGCGACGAGGAGGTACGGCACGCCGACCTGCTTCGCGAGCAGGACGTGCTCACGGGTCTGGGCCATGGGGCCGTCGGTGGCGGCGACCACGAGGATGGCGCCGTCCATCTGGGCGGCACCGGTGATCATGTTCTTGATGTAGTCGGCGTGACCCGGGGCGTCGACGTGCGCGTAGTGGCGCTTCGGCGTCTCGTACTCGACGTGCGAGATGTTGATCGTGATGCCGCGCTGACGCTCCTCAGGAGCGGAGTCGATCGACGCGAAGTCGCGCTGCTTGTTGGTCGCGGACGGGTACTTGTCCGCCAGCACCTTCGAGATCGCCGCAGTCAGCGTGGTCTTGCCGTGGTCGACGTGACCGATCGTTCCGATGTTGACGTGCGGCTTGGTCCGCTCGAACTTGGCCTTGGCCACTGGTGTCCTCCTTAAGGACGTCTCGTGCAATCCCCCGGATCGCAGGCTGCAAACCGGAAGAGACTACAGGGGATTCGATTGTGAATGTTACTTGGTGGAAGCGACGGGGGCCGACCGGCCTCAGTCGCCCTTCTGCTTCTGGATGATCTCCTCGGAGACGTTCCGGGGGACCTCGGCATAGCTGCCGAAGGTCATCGAGTACACCGCACGACCGCTGGTGCGGCTGCGCAGGTCTCCGACGTAGCCGAACATCTCGGAGAGGGGCACGTTCGCCCGGATCACCTTGACGCCGGTCGCGTCCTCCATCGACTGGATCTGCCCGCGGCGCGAGTTCAGGTCGCCGATGACGTCGCCCATGTACTCCTCGGGCGTGCGCACCTCGACATCCATGATGGGCTCGAGCAGAGCCGGGTCCGCGCGACGAGCGGCCTCCTTGTAGGCCATCGAGCCGGCGATCTTGAACGCCATCTCCGACGAGTCGACATCGTGCGCCGCGCCGTCGAGGAGGATGGCGCGGACGCCCACAGTCGGGTAGCCGGCGAGGACGCCCACCTGCATCGCGTCCTGGATCCCGGCGTCCACCGAGGGGATGTACTCCCGGGGGATGCGACCACCGGTGACCGAGTTCTTGAACTCGTACGAGGTCTCCGCGGTCACCTCCATGGGCTCGAGCGAGATCTGCACCTTCGCGAACTGGCCGGAGCCACCGGTCTGCTTCTTGTGGGTGTAGTCGTACTTGTCGATCTTCTTGCGCAGGGTCTCGCGGTACGCCACCTGCGGCTTGCCGACGTTCGCCTCGACCTTGAACTCCCGCTTCATGCGGTCGACCAGGATGTCGAGGTGGAGCTCGCCCATGCCCTTGATGATGGTCTGGCCGGTTTCCTGGTTCTGCTCGGTCCGGAAGGTGGGGTCCTCCTCGGCGAGCTTCTGGATGGCCGTGCCCAGCTTCTCC
>DATCMN010000360.1:0-5600 GCA_036563405.1 Naasia sp.
CGCGTGCGGGAGGCCCTCGTAGATCCGGGCATCCACATCGGTGTGCGCGCGCAGCCACTCCTCGGTGTGGGCGACGGCGACCGCCGGGATGACGCCGTCCTCCGTGCCGCGGCCGTAGAACACCGGCGGGCGGAGCCGTACCAGTTCGGCGTCGCCGGGGAGCTCCCCCGGGGTGACGTAGCCGGAGAGCTGCACGGTGCACGCGAAGCGCCCAGGCGCATGCCGCAGCACCTGGGCGGTCACCGCGGCGCCCTGCGAGAAGCCGAGAAGCGCGACCGCCGGGGGCTGCACCGGCAGCGCGTCGAGCCAGGCGAGGACGCCGAGCGCCGCGGCGTCGACCAGCTCGCTGCGCGGGTCGCCGGGCGTGCCCAGGTCGTACCAGGACCAGCCCAGGCCGTACGCGAGCGGGGCGCGCAGTGAGGCGATGACCGGGCCGAGTGGCAGCGCGGGGGACAGGGAGAACAGATCGCCCTCGTTCGCGCCGACCCCGTGCAGGAGCACGAGCAGGGGGCGGTTCTCGAGCTCCTCCAGCTTCGAGGACCAGAGGACGGCTGCCGGATCGACGACTGAAGGCTCCACCTGCTCCATCCTCCCCCGTATCGAGCACGTTCCGGCTCGAACTGCACGTTCCGCCGCGCCTTTCGAGCCGGAACGTACTCGTTCGCCCGGGGGAGGAGGCGACGAGGGCTGGTAGGAATGGGGGATGAGCTACGTGGGCACCCCCGACCCGAGCCCCGGCTGGCTGAGCGACGATGAGCTCGCCGTCATCCGCCGCCGCCTCCCGCTCCTCTACGTCGAGGCCGTGCCGGTCCGCGTGGACGGGATGGGGCAGGTCACGGAGGTCGGTCTCCTCCTCCGCGTGAACCCGACCGGTTCGATCACCCGCACCGTGGTGTCGGGACGCGTGATGTACGGCGAGACGCTGCGCGACGCGCTGTTCCGCCACCTGGAGAAGGACCTCGGCCCGATGGCCTTCCCGCAGCTGCCCGCGAGCCCGACGCCGTTCTCGGTTGCCGAGTACTTCCCGCCGCCGACGCTCGGCCCGTACACGGACGAGCGGCAGCACGCCGTCGCGCTCGCCTACGTGGTCCCGGTCACCGGCACGTGCGACCCGCGGCAGGACGCCCTCGAGCTGACCTGGATGACGCCCGAGGAGGCGACGGGCGCCGCGGTCATCGCCGAGATGGAGGGCGGCCGCGGCGCGCTGGTGAAGTCGGCCCTCGCCTCGGTGGGCAAGCTCACCTAGAGACACACACCTGCCCTCAACAGGCTGTCTTGCCTCCAACAGGCCAGAACTGCCGGTTACAGCCTGTTGAAGGCAAGTCAGCCTGTTGAGGGCTTGTAGGACTGTCCCTCAACTGGGCCCCACCGGCCATGCTCGGCCGGAGGGAGTGAGCGCAGGTAGGAGTGGAGTTGCGGGTCAGCGACCGCCGCGACGGCGTCCGCCGCCACCCGCGCCGCTGCCCCGGACCACCATGCCGGTCGTCGGGCGGCCCGACTCGGTGCGGCCGGAGCGGGGTGCCTCGGCGCGGGCCGGACGGCCGGACTCGGCGCGGGCCGGGCGGCCGGACTCCGAGCGCGGGGGCCGGCTGTCGCGTCGCTCGCCGCCCCGGTCGGAGCCGCTGCGCTCGCCGCCGCCGAAGCCGCGCTGGGCGCGCTTCCGCTGCGCGTTGGCGCCCTGGGAGCGGCCTCCCCCACCCTGCTGCTGAACGGCGGGCCGGGCGGTCGGGGTCACGTGCGGGGCCACGACGCCGACGAGGTCGTCGATCGTCTCGCCCGCGGTGCTCGCCGGAACCGGCGTCACGCCGATGGCGGCCTTCTTCAGCATGTCGCGGACGTCGCGGCGCTGCTCCGGGAGGACCACCGTGACGACGTCGCCCGCCTTGCCCGCACGCGCAGTGCGGCCGGACCGGTGCAGGTACGCCTTGTGCTCGGTGGGCGGATCGACGTGCACTACCAGGTCGACATCGTCGACGTGGACGCCGCGGGCGGCGACGTCGGTCGCCACCAGCACCTTGACCTCGCCGTCGCCGAACGCGGCCAGGTTGCGGTCGCGGGCGGCCTGCGAGAGGTTGCCGTGCAGGTCGACGGCCGGGATGCCGGACTCGGTGAGCTGCTTGGCGAGCTTCTTCGCGGCGTGCTTGGTGCGCAGGAAGAGGACACGGCGCTCGCTGCCGGAGGCGAGGCGATGCACGAGCACGCGCTTGGCCTCGGCCCCGTCGACCTCGAGCACGTGGTGGGTCATGGCGGCGACGGGCGAGTTCGCCTCGTCGACCGAGTGCAGGACCTCGTTGTGCAGGAAGCGCTTGACGAGCTTGTCCACGCCGTTGTCGAGCGTCGCGGAGAACAGCATGCGCTGTCCGTGCTCGGGCGTTGCCGTCATGATGCGGGTCACGCCGGGCAGGAAGCCGAGGTCCGCCATGTGGTCGGCCTCGTCGAGGACGGTGATCTCGACGGCGTCGAGCGTGAGGAAGCGCTGCTTCATCAGGTCCTCGAGGCGGCCGGGGCAGGCGACGACGATGTCGACGCCGGCCTTGAGGGCGGCGACCTGGCGGTTCTGCGAGACGCCGCCGAAGATGGTGGTCACGGTCAGCCCGGACACCTCGGCGAGCGGCTCGAGGACGGCGGCGATCTGGGTGGCCAGCTCACGGGTGGGGGCGAGGACCAGTCCCGTGGGGCGGCCCGGACGGCGCCTGCCGCCCGCGACGGCGCCGGAGAGACGCGCGATGAGGGGCAGCGAGAACGCGAGAGTCTTGCCGCTGCCCGTCTTGCCGCGACCGAGGACATCGCGGCCCGCGAGGGTGTCGCGGAGGGTGTCCGCCTGGATGGGGAACGCCTCCGTGAGGCCCTGATCGGCCAGGACGGTGACGAGACGCTCGGGGACGCCGAGCGCGCGGAAGGACAGAGAAGTCAAAAGAGGGGTGCCTTTCAGGCAGGGATCGGCCGGTTGGCCGCGGTGGCGAGCGCGCCGGTCGGCGCAGTCGTTCGCCGGCAGAAGCATTCGACATCGGACGCGAGGTCCGGGAGAAGAGAGGCGTTCGTTCGACGCGGGGCGCGCACAGTGGCGCACCCGATGCCCTCAGTCTAGCGGATCCGCGCCCCCGGCCGCGGCACCGGGCCCGATGGGGCTCCCGGACGGCGGTTCGCCGATGCGATCCGACCAGGTCGGCGCGAGCTGCTGGAGGCGCAGGCCGCGCCACTGCCAGAGCGCCCAGAGGGACGGCCAGACGGCGGCGGTCGCCGCGCCGGCGGAGAAGCGGAGGCGGTCGCGGTAGAGGGTCTTCCCGGTCCCCGCCGGGTCGGCGGCGATCGCGATCCGGTGATCCCACTCCGTGAAGAGGCGGCTCATGCCCGCGAGCCCCGCGCCGTTGTCCCGCATGATCGAGACGCCCGCGTGCCGGCGCTCCGGGAACTCGATGCCGATCACCTGGTCGCCGATCGGGACGACGCCGGCCGCCTTCAGTCGCACCGGATGCGCCCCCTCCTCCCAGCGGGTGGGGAACCCCTGCGGCTCGAGCGAGGTGGCGCCGATGATCGGCCCGGACACCTCGCGGAACACGGCGGGCGACTGGATGGCCCGCCAGGCGGCCTCCGGTTCGCAGTCGAGGATCAGCTTGAGGAGCACGCGCACCGCGCCAGTCTCGCACCGGCCCCTGGACCGAACCCTGGACATCGCCTGTCGGATCGCCGGCGCGGGAATCCCCGGACGCCGCTGCCGGTTGGCCCGAAGGAATCGATGCATCCACATGAAGGAGGAGCGGGAATGAAGGCACTGGTCGGAGACACCGTCATCGCGGAGGCGGCCCAGGAAGACCTCGTCAAGATCGAGGGCAACTGGTACTTCCCGCCCGCGAGCGTGAAGAGCGAATACCTCGAGAAGAGCCCCACCCCCTACACCTGTCCCTGGAAGGGCGAGTGCCAGTACTTCACCGTCTCGGTGGACGGCGAGCGCCTGCAGGACCGCGCCTGGAGCTACCCGCAGCCGTACCCCAGCTCGTTCGACCGGGTCGGCCAGGACTACTCGAACTACGTGGCCTTCTGGAAGGAGGTCCGCGTCACCGACTGACGCGGACTCCGCTAGCCGGCCCGGATCGCCCGTGCAGGGCGCCGGGCCGGCGCCACGTCCCGGCGATGCCAGCGGATGACGCGGGACGCGTCGAAGCCCCGCCCGCAGAGCCGGCAGGACAGCGGCGCGTTCGGCCTGCGGTACCGGTAGTGCGTGTGGCCGCCCGGGCATTCGCCCACCCACGGCGCGAGCTCGGTGGCGGTCTCGCCGTCGTGCAGCCTGCTGCCCGTGTAGCCGAGCCGCCGCGCGAGAGTCAGCCAGCGCGGGCCGTGCCCGGCGCGGTGACCGGCCAGGGCGTGAGCCACCTCGTGCAGCAGCACCTGCTCCACGTCCTCCGCCGACCAGCGGCCCGCGAGATGCCGGGACACCGTGATCCGCTTCGCGGTGTAATTGCACAGTCCCGCACGCTTCTTCGCGGTGTCGAACGCGAAAGTCCAGGCGGGATCGAGGTGCGCCGAGAGAAGCGCCTCGGCGCGGGCGCGAACCAGGGCGAGGTCTGCCACGGTCTTCTCCTTCCTCGGCACGCGGGGGCAGGCTAGGCGGGGCCACCGACGCCGCCCCGAGCGTCCGCCTCCGACATTCTGCGTCGCGCTTGGGCTGCCATGAGGGTGCCCCGCGCGGTGTGAGCGCACGTCGCGCGGTGCGAGCGGCCTCACGCGGTCGGTGCACCTCCCGCGCAGGGTCCTGCGCACCGCGCGACGGGTGCTCGCACCGCGCGACGTGTCTCGATGCGCGCGTCAGGCCGGGACGAGCGCCACCCGCACGAGCCGGTCGTCGCCGTCCCGGGGCGAGCCGCGCCCGTCGGTGTTGTTCGTGAGCAGCCACAGCGATCCGTCCGGGGCGGCGACGGCGTCCCGGATCCTGCCGAGCTCGTCGCGGAAGTACTCGAGAGACGAGGCTGAGGCGGGCGCCCCCTGGATCGCCCACAGGCGCTCGCCGCCGAGCCCCGCGAGGAACAGGGTCGCGCCGACTGCGGCGAGGCCGCTCGGGCTCGCGTCGTCCGTCGACCACTGCTGCAGGGGGTCCACGAACCTGTCGTCGGACCCGTCGCCCTCGACGACCGGCCAGCCGTAGTTGGCGCCCGGCGTGATGACGTTCACCTCGTCCCAGGTGTTCTGGCCGAATTCGGCGGCGTACATCGTGCCGTCGGGCGCCCAGGCGAGACCCTGCGGGTTGCGGTGGCCGAGGGACCACACGAGCGAGTCGCCGAGCGGGTTCCCCTCCGGGAGGTCGCCGTCCGGCGTCATGCGGAGGATCTTGCCGTTCAGCGAGGCCGGATCCTGCGACGCGTCCGGGGAGCCGGCATCGCCGACTGTCGCGTAGAGCATGCCGTCCGGGCCGAACGCGATGCGGCCGCCGTTGTGGTTGCCGGCCTTCGCGAGGCCGTCGAGCACCACCTCGGCGGCGCCGAGGGTGAACCCGCCCGCCTCCCCGTCGAGCGGCATCCGCACGATCCGGTTGTCCTCCGCCGCGGTGAAGTAGGCGTACAGCCAGCGCTCGCCGCCGTCCTCGAGCAGGGCGAGTCCCAGCAGCC
>DATCMN010000361.1:0-7522 GCA_036563405.1 Naasia sp.
ACCGCGCGAGGCCGTACGCACCGCGCGACGGGTGCTCGCACCGCGTGACTCGCCCGCCCCCTCGGCGCGGGCACACCGCTCGGGCCTGCCTAGGATGGATCGGTCATGACGCAAGCCCCGGGGCGGTTCCCCGCCCTCGGCCTCTCGGTGCTCGCGGGCGCCATCTTCGTCTCGGTGACCGGCGAGTTCCTGCCCACGGGGCTGCTGCCCGACATGGCGGCCGACCTCGACGTGTCCCTGTCGCGCACCGGCATCCTCGTGACCGTCTTCGCGGCGACCGTGGTGATCGCGACCACCCCGCTCACCGTCCTCACCCGGCACGTGTCCCGCAAGGCGCTCGTCATCCTGGTCCTCCTCGTCAACGCCGCGGCCACGGTGCTCGCCGCGCTCGCGCCCAGCTACGAGTTCCTCCTCGGCGCGCGCATCCTCGCCGGGCTCGCGCACGGCCTGTTCTGGGCGTGCGTCGGCTCCTACGCGACGAACCTCGTGCCCCGCGAGCAGCTGACCCGCGCCATCGCCATCACCGGCGCGGGCGGCTCGGCCGCGTTCGTGCTGGGCGTTCCCGTCGGCACGCTCGTCGGCCATGCCGTCGGCTGGCGGCTCGCGTTCGTCGCCATCGCGGTCACGATGGTGATCCTCGCCGCGCTCGTCGTGCGCTTCCTGCCCGCCGTCGAGCACCGGGTGCCGGTGAGAACCGGCGAGATCCCGCTGCCGCTCCACAAGGACCGGTCCTTGCCCACCGTGCTGCTCGTCTGCTCCGTCATCGCCGTGGTGCTCACCGGCCAGAACGTGATCTACACCTACATCGCGCCGTTCATCGCCGAGGCCGGCTTCGGCGAGGCGGGGGTGGGGCCGATCCTGTTCCTCTACGGCGGTGCGGGCGCGGTCGGGCTGTTCCTCGCCGGCAGCCTCGGGTCGCGCCGCCCCAGAGCCACCCTCCTCGGCTCGATGGCCGTCGTCGTCCTCTCCATCGTGCTGCTCGGCGCGCTGCCCGCCTCGCCTGTGCCGACCGTCGCGCTCGTCCTCGCATGGGGCACTTTCTTCGGGGTCATCCCGCCGCTGCTACAGACGAGGAACCTGGGTGCGGCCACGCCGAGGATGCGGGATCTGGCGTCCGCGACGATGACCACGGCGTTCAACGCGGGCATCGGCGGGGGAGCGCTGCTCGGGGGCGTCCTCCTCGATTCCTGGGGGCTCCGGGCCCTGCCGTGGGCTGCGGCCGCGATCATCGCCGCGGGTGCACTGATCCTGCTGCCCGGCCTGATCGAACGACCGAGGAAAGCGTCAGGACCGTCGGTTATGGTGTGATCCACCCAACCCTGTGAGGACGCATGGCCCCGGTTCCCCCACCCCCCGGATCCCCATCCCCGGTGACGGACGTCGACGTGGACGCCCGTGTCGCGGCCGGGCGGGTCCTCCGCAGCGTGGAGACCGTCATCGACGGCAAGCCGGACGTCGCGGCGATGGCGCTCACAGTCCTCATCGCCGAGGGGCACCTGCTCATCGAGGACGTGCCCGGGGTGGGCAAGACCATGCTGGCCAAGACGCTCGCGCGCAGCATCGGCGGCAGCGTCACCCGCATCCAGTTCACCCCCGACCTGCTGCCCTCCGACGTCACGGGTGTCTCCGTGTTCGACCAGTCGACGGCGCAGTTCGAGTTCAAGCCGGGCGCCGTGTTCGCGAACGTCGTCATCGGCGACGAGATCAACAGGGCCTCCCCGAAGACGCAGTCCGCCCTCCTCGAGTGCATGGAGGAGGGGCAGGTGACGGTCGACGGCCGCACCTGGCAGCTGCCGAACCCGTTCATGGTCGTCGCCACTCAGAACCCGATCGAGATGGACGGCACCTACGCCCTGCCGGAGGCGCAGCGCGACAGGTTCATGGCGTCGGTCTCGATGGGGTACCCCGACCCGGCCGCGGAGCTGAGCATGATGCGGGCCCGCGAGAGCAGCAGCCCGCTCGACGCGGTCCGCCCCGTGATCAGCACCGACGAGCTCGCCGCCACCATCGCGGCGGCGCGCGCCGTGTACGTCTCGCCGTCGGTGGAGCAGTACCTGCTGGCTCTCGTGAGCGCCACCCGCGGGCACTCCGATCTCCGGCTCGGGGCGAGTCCCCGTGCGACCCTGCAGCTGGCGCGCGCCGCGAAGGCCCGGGCCCTCCTCGAGGGGAGGGACTTCGTGCTGCCGGACGACCTGCAGACCCTCGCCGTCCCGGTGCTCGCTCATCGCCTGCTCGTCACCCGGCAGGCCCTCGGGCGCAGCGGCCGGTCCGAATCCGAGACCGCTGCCGAGGTGGTGCGCTCCGTGCTCGCCGCCACCCCGGTGCCACGGGCGTGACCGCTCTCGCGGGCCCCCGTGCCCGTGCGATCCCGCGCCTCCGCGGGATCACGATCGGCTTCCCGCGCCTCACCCGGCGCGGCTGGTTCGTGCTCGCCGGTGCCGCCGTCGCCATCATCGTCGGAGTCCTCGCCGGCTGGCGGGACCTCTTCTACGCAGGGTGCCTCCTCGCCGCCCTCGTCGCCGCCGGGGCCCTCGCGATCCGCCTCCGCGCCTCGTCCCTCGCCGTGAACCGGCGCACCAACCCGGAGGTCGTCCCGGTCGGGGAGTCGACCACCGTCGAGCTCGATGTGATCAACACCGCGTGGCTGCGCACCGGTCCGCAGAGCTGGCGCGACCTCGTCCCGCGCGGCTTCACCGCCCCGCCCCCGGCGATGCTCGAGTCGCTCGGGAGCCGGGGGGACCGCGGCTCCGTCGCGCGCCTCGGCTACGCCCTGACGCCCTCCGAGCGCGGCATCGCCGAGATCGGTCCGATGCTCGTCGAGCGCACCGATCCGTTCGGTCTCGCCGTCCACGAGCGACTCGTCGGCACCACCAGCACCCTCACCGTGCTGCCCCGCATCACGCCTCTCGACGGCGGCGCCCCCGGCCGGTCGAGCATCTCCGACACCGTCGCGCCCGCCTGGAAGACCGGCCACGGGTCGGACGACGTCATCGCCCGCGAGTACCGCTCCGGCGACGCCCTGCGGCACGTGCACTGGCGCGCCACGGCCCATCGTGGCGAGTTGATGGTGCGGCAGGAGCAGAGCCAGGACGAGGCGCGCGCGCTCGTGCTCCTCGACACGCGCCGTGAGCGCTACGCCACTGCCGCAGCCTTCGAGTGGGCGGTCGAGTACGCGGCCTCCCTGCTCGACCACCTCGCCAAGGCGGGTGTCGGCGCGCAGCTGATGGAGACGCGCCCCGCGACCGGCGCCACCGGGGTCCTCGGCACCGCTCGCGAGGCCCTGCTGTCCCTCGCCACGGTGGAGCGCCGCGCCGCCGGCAGGTCCGCCGCGGGCGACTACCTGCCCCGTCTCGGCGACCTCCTCGGCGTCGCCCCGTCGCCGCTCTGGGCGGTCCTCGGCGACGCACCCGACGCGGAGCTCCGCGAGCTGGCCGCCCTCAAATCTCGGACTGCGGGCGCCAGCGTCGTCCTGGTCGGCGAGCCGGATCGGGAGCCGCCCGACGAGCTGTGGTTCGCCGGGTGGCAGTGCGGGGTCGCGGCGACCGGTGCGGACGTCGCCCAGGTCTGGCGGGACGCCGGCGGACGGGGCGTCCGGTGAAGCGCCGCCGGCCCAGCTGGGGGATCAGCGCTGCAGCCCTGCTCGCGACGCTGGTCGCTGCCGGCTCGCTCCGCTCCCTGCTCGAGGGCGACACCTGGTGGGGCGCCGCGGCTCTCGTGTCCGCGGCCGCGGTCGGCATCGCGGCGAGCGTGCGCGCGCTGACCCGGATCCGGATGCTCGCCCCGCTGGCGGGCGCCCTCGTCGCGCTGGAGCTCGTGCTGCTGATCTGGGTGCCGGACAGCCTCTGGTGGGGGCTGCCGACGGGCGAGACCGTCGACGACATCACCCAGATGCTCACGTCGGCGTTCCAGCAGATCTACCTCGACTCCCCTCCGGCGACCGCAACGCCCGGCCTCGTGCTCCTGGTCGCGCTGGGCGTCGCGCTCGTCGCCGTGATCGTCGACTCGCTCGTCGCGGGCGCCCGGCTGCCGTGGGTCGCGGGCCTGCCGCTGCTGCTCCTCGCCATCGTCCCGGGGCGCGCGGTGCGCATCGGCGACGACCTCCTCGGCGTGACGCTCACCGCGCTCGCGTTCCTCCTCCTCGTGTGGCTCGACCGCCGCCGGGACCGGGTGCGCCAGACCGCGTCGAGCGCTGCCGGACTGGCCGCCGCCGCGATCGCCGTCGCCCTCGTCGTCCAGCCGTTCGTGCCGACGCTGATCGGGCCGAGCGCCGCGTCGGCCAGCTCGCTCCGCCCCGTCTTCGCGCCGGGAGCCGACCCGCTGGTCCGTCTCGGCGACCACCTCCGACGCGGCGCGGACGTCGTGGTGCTCACCTACCGCACCACTGCCACCACGCCCGTCTACCTCCGGGTGGTCACCATCGACGACCTGAGCGGCGAGGAGTGGGAGCCCACTCTCGCCGACCGGGACACCGCCCGCGATCGGCCGGTCAGCGACTTCCCGGACCCGATGGGCCTCGGCGAGCAGATCGAGCGGCGGTCGGTCGCGACGACGGTCAGCGACGCGGGCGTCGCCCGATCCTGGCTGCCCGTGCCCTACCCCGCCACCTCCGTGCAGGGCCTGCCCGACGGCTGGGCGTGGGACCCCGAATCGCTCACCGTGTCCGCGATGCGCGAGGTCTCGCCCGCCGACAGCTACACCGTGAACAGCCTCCAGCTCGAGCCGACCGAGGAGCAGCTCCGCTCCGCTCCGGCGGTCGGCGGCCCGGAGTTCGAGCGCTACCTCGCGCTGCCCGAGGACCTCCCGGCCGCCCTCTCCGAGACTGCGCGCGAGGTGACGGCGGAGGAGGTCACCGACTACGACCGCGCCGTGGCGCTGCAGGACTGGCTGCGCAGCCCCATCTTCCGCTACGACGAGGACACCCCGGAGCTGAGCGACGGGGACGGCGACAGCTTCGACGTGCTCGCCACCTTCCTCGAGGACAAGGCCGGCTACTGCGTGCACTTCGCGGCCGCCATGGCCGTCATGTCCCGGGATCTCGGCATCCCCGCGCGGATCGCCGTCGGCTACCAGCCCGGCGACCGCCGCATCCAGCAGGCCGGTGTGTTCGAGGTGACCAGCCACGACCTGCACGCCTGGCCCGAGCTGTACTTCGAGGGGGCCGGCTGGGTCCGCTTCGAGCCGACGCCCGGACGCGGGGACGTGCCGCGGTGGCGGGCGGGCGGCACCGACGACGACGGGCCCGCGACGCCCGTGCCGACCTCGTCCGCCAGCGCGGCCGGCGAGCGGCCCGATCAGGAGCGCGACGTGACGGGTGGCGCGGTCGGCGGGTCGGGCGGATCCTCGCTCGGCGGCGGTCTCCTCCTCGGCGGCGTCCTGCTCCTGCTGGTGGCCCCCGGCGCCGCGCGCATCCTCCGGCGTCGCCGGAGACTGGGCGCCCTCCGGTCGGGCCGGGGCAGCCCCGCCTGGAACGAGGTGCAGGACACCGCCATCGATCTCGGCCTCGTCGGCCGGGACGAGCTGACCCCGCGCGCCCTCGGGCACGCGATCCAGGCGATGGTCGGCGGCACCACGGCCGACGCCGAGCAGCTCCGGCTCATGGTCGCGGCGGTCGAGCGCGAGCGCTTCGCCCGCCCGGGCACCGCGGCCGAGCCCCTCGAGGAGGCGCCGGTGCGGCGCATCCTCACCCGGCTGCGCACCTCCGCGGGCCGGCCTGCGCGCATCCGTGCGGCGCTCGCGCCGCGTTCCCTGCTGACCCTCCCGCGCAGCCGGGGTAAGCTGTCCGCGTCGCGACTGGCGTGAGGGAGACCGATACCCCGGCCTCCCCAAGGTGGACCACCACCGGGGAACGACTGACACGGATGTGGCCGTACGCCTGGGCCACGACTCCACCCACCGTCAGTTGAGGAGCTCTGCATGTCCGACCCCAGCTTCACCGCGCCTCTCGACGTCGTCGATCCCGAGATCGCCGACGTGCTCGCCCGCGAACTCGATCGCCAGCAGTCGACGCTCGAAATGATCGCGAGCGAGAACTTCGTGCCCCGCGCAGTCCTCGAGGCGCAGGGATCGGTCCTCACCAACAAGTACGCGGAGGGCTATCCAGGCCGCCGCTACTACGGCGGCTGCGAGTTCGTGGACATCGCAGAGGAGCTCGCGATCGCGCGCGCCAAGGCCTTGTTCGGTGCGGGCTTCGCCAACGTTCAGCCGCACTCCGGCGCAAGTGCCAACGCCGCGGTGCTGCACGCCATCGCGACCCCCGGGGACACCATCCTCGGCCTCGAGCTCGCTCACGGCGGGCACCTGACGCACGGCATGAAGCTCAACTTCTCCGGCCGGCTGTTCGACGCCGTCGCCTACGGCGTCGACCCCGACACCTTCCTCATCGACATGGACGTGGTGCGGCAGAAGGCGCTCGAGCACCGGCCGACCGTGATCATCGCCGGCTGGTCCGCCTACCCCCGCCAGCTCGACTTCGCCGCATTCCGGTCGATC
The DNA here is from genome assembly GCA_036563405.1 of Naasia sp. Taxonomy (GTDB): domain Bacteria; phylum Actinomycetota; class Actinomycetes; order Actinomycetales; family Microbacteriaceae; genus Naasia. The sequence continues at coordinate 6,490 of DATCMN010000361.1, forward strand.
GCCGACGAGGTGGGCGCGCAGCTCTGGGTGGACATGGCGCACTTCGCCGGTCTGGTCGCCGCGGGCCTGCACCCGTCGCCGGTGCCGCACGCCCATGTCACCTCCTCGACGGTGCACAAGACGATCGGCGGCCCCCGGTCCGGCTTCCTCCTGTCGAACGACGAGTCGATCGCGAAGAAGCTCAACTCGGCGGTCTTCCCCGGCCAGCAGGGCGGGCCGCTGATGCACGTGATCGCGGCGAAGGCGACGGCCTTCAAGCTGGCCGGCGAGGCCGAGTTCCGCGACCGTCAGGCACGCACCATCCGCGGCGCGCAGCTGCTCGCCGACCGGCTGGGCGAGGGCGGCATCCCCGTGCTGACCGGCGGCACCGATGTGCACCTGGTGCTCGTCGACCTGCGCTCCTCCGAGCTCGACGGCCGCCAGGCGGAGGATCGCCTGCACGAGGTGGGCATCACCGTGAACCGCAACGCCGTGCCCTTCGACCCGCGGCCCCCGATGGTCACCTCCGGTGTGCGCATCGGCACCCCGGCGCTCGCCACGCGCGGCTTCGGCGACGCCGAGTTCACCGAGGTGGCCGACATCGTCGCACTGGCCCTCGACCCCGCGACGGACCTGGAGCCGCTCCGCCGCCGCGTCTCGGACCTCGCCGGCCGCTACCCGCTGTACGCGGGCCTCGGCCCGAGCGGCCAGCCCCTCGCGCACGCCGAGCTCGCGACCTCGGTGGCCCGATGACCGCCGGCCGTCTGGACGGCACCGCCACCGCGGCCGCCATCAAGTCGGAGCTGAAGGAGCGCGTCGACGCCCTCCGCGAGCGCGGGATCGTGCCCGGACTGGGCACGCTCCTCGTGGGGAACGACCCCGCCTCCGCCGCGTACGTGGGCGGCAAGCACCGCGACTGCGCCGAGGTCGGGGTCGCCTCCATCCGCGCCGACCTGCCCGCCGACGCGAGCGAGGAGGACGTGCGCGCCGCGATCCGCCGCCTCAACGAGGACCCGGCGGTCACCGGCTACATCGTGCAGCTGCCGCTGCCGGC
>DATCMN010000371.1:0-1516 GCA_036563405.1 Naasia sp.
CCCGGCACGACCCCCTCTACGGGTCCCACCTCGCGGAGCGTCCCGCCGGTCGCCTCCACGACCGTCCCGGCGTCCCGCTGACTGATCAGCACGGAGCCCTCGACCGGCACCACCGACCACGGCGCGGCGAGACCGCCGACGACGGTCTCGGGAGCACCGGCGGGCTGGAGAGGACCGGAGGCGGGCTCGGGCGACGGGGACGTCGACGCGGCGGGCGAGGAGGTCGGCGCCGGTGCAGGCGTGCCCCGGCGCTCCTCGCCCGGGCCGGCGCAGGCCGCCAGGAGGAGGGCCGCACTCAGAGCTGCGGCGGCGGGGACGGCACGGGGTCGCATGATCCCGACCGTGCCACACAGCGCCGGGCCTGTCACCGCCCCTCGGCTCCCTCCGGGGTGTTCCGCACCTTTCGGGCAGGAACGCATGCGCACGCCGTTGCGCTCCTGCCGGACCGTCGCCATCCGGGGCACGGCAGGCGGGCGCGTCAGTCGCGGTCGACGGCGAGGAAGGTGCGCGCGGGAGGGGGCGATGGCTGGGCGGAGCCGTCGGTGACGACCGGGGCGCCGGCGATGAAGTCCCGGAGCTCCCGGCCGGCGACAGCCTTCGACGGGTGCGGACCCGCCGCGAGGAGCCGCGGGAGCCACTCGAGGGGCAGGGTCCCGTTCGAGCCGATGAGCACGATGTTGCCGAACCGGCGGCCCTTGAGGATCTGGGTCTCCGCGAGTGCGGCCACTTCGCCCACCGCCGCGCCCAGAGTCGCGGCCTGACCTCGTGCGAAGGACAGGCCAGGCCCGTCGGCGAGGTTCACCGCGACGACGCCGTCAGGCGCGAGGAAGTCCACGACCTCTCGGTAGAACTCGACGCTCGTCACGTGCGCGGGGATGCGCGAGCCGCTGAAGATGTCGACGACGATCAGGTCCGCCGCGCCCCGCAGTGCCCCCGGCAGGCGCTGCAGCACCTCGCGGGCGTCGCCGTAGCGGACCCGGATCCCGGCGTCGGGGGGCAGGGGCAGGTGCTCCCGGACCAGCTCGACGAGCGCCGGCTCCAGTTCCAGCACCTGCTGGCGGGAGCCCGGGCGGGTCGCCGCGACGTAGCGGGGGAGGGTGAGGGCGCCTGCGCCCAGGTGGATAGCGGTGATCGCCGATCCCGGCTGCCCGATCAGGTCGATGACGTTCCCGATGCGCTGCACGTACTCGAAGCCGAGCTCGCGGGGGTCGTCCGGGTTCACCTGTGACTGCGGCGTGCCGTCGACCACGAGGTTCACGAACCCCGGGCGGTAGCGGTCCGGCTCGAGCACGGCCTTCATGCCGTTGGAGAGCGTCGTCCCGGGGAGAGGCGTCACCCCGGCATCCTGTCACGCGAGGGCGACGCGCTCGCTGTCCGGCCTGCGCGCGGGAGGCCGCACCGGCGTTTCGCGGGAATCCGCGGAGCCGGAGCGCGGTTATACCCGCTGGTGCCCCGACAGGTCAAGATTTCCGCTGGACATGCCTGGCGGAGCGACATATAGTAGTCCCTTGCGCTC
>DATCMN010000378.1:0-5048 GCA_036563405.1 Naasia sp.
GCACCGCGCGACGGGTGCTCGCACCGCGCGAAGCACGGCGTCGGGCGCCGTCGGCGTCGGGGCCAGCCCGCCACGGATACCCCTGACCCCGCGCGGGGTGTCACCCGGCCGCTGACGGGGGACGGACGTATCGTGGCCGCATGGCTGGTGGCACCAGGACGACGAGCCGTGCCCGCACGACGGCGAGCACGCGCAGCACGGGCACGCGATCGGGCAGCCGCGCGGCCACTCCTCAGCGCACCAAGAAGTACCCGGTGCAGCAGCCGGAGCAGGGCCTCCTCACGAAGGCCTGGCTCGGCCTCGCGCACGCGGCGGGCGGCTTCGTCCGCCTGTTCGGCATGGAGACCCTCGCCAAGGAGGAGCGCCGCGACGGCGTCCCCTTCCTGCTCCTCGTCCTCGCGGTCGCCGGCGGCGCCGTGGAATGGTTCTTCGGCCGCGACCCCATCGCCATGACGCTCGACGCGTGGACGTTCGGCGGCCTGTTCGGGCGGGTCGCCTTCGCGCTGCCCGTCGTGCTGCTGCTGTTCTCCATCTGGCTGTTCCGGCACCCGAGCTCCGTGCACGACAACGGACGCCTCGGCATCGGCCTCTCGCTGCTGCTCGTCTCCGTCTCCGGCATCTGCTACCTCTACACCGGCATGCCGAACCCGATGGACGGCGCCGGCCAGGTCGCGCTCGGTGGCGGCGTGTTCGGCTGGCTGATCGGCTGGCCGCTCGCCTGGGCGCTCACGCCGGTCGGGGCGACGATCGCCCTCGCCGCCCTCGTGCTGCTCAGCGTCTTCATCATCACCAAGACACCGCCGAACCGGATCCCGGAGCGCAGCCGTCAGCTCTACGCCTACCTCTTCGGCGCCGAGGAGGAGGAGCCCGCCGCCGCCCCCGCTCCCGCGAAGGGCAAGAAGGGCACCACCACCGAGGTCCAGGACATCGACCTGGAGCCCGAGCTCATCGACCCCGAGAGCCTGCCGTGGTGGAAGAAGGGCAAGGGCAAGCGCGAGGCGGAGACCGCCTTCGACACCCCGCTCGTCAAGCCGTCGTTCACCGAGGTCGTCGACAGCGGATCCCCGTCCGCCCCTGCGGGGGAGGAGGGCTCCGACAGCGCCGACTTCGGCATAGAGCTGCTCGAGGACCTGCTGAAGGCCGATTCCGAGCCCGCACCCTCGCGCAACGCGACCGAGCTCCTCGGTCTCGTGGACTCCGTCCCCGTGCAGCTGCCGATCGAGGCGGAGCCGGCAGTCGAGCCGGAGCAGGAGTTCGTCGCGCAGATCCCCGCCGGGCCGTACCGGCTGCCCCCGGCGTCGTCGCTCACGCCCGGCGTGCCCGGCAAGAAGCAGACCGAGGCGAACGACCAGATGATCGCCGCGATCACCGGCGTGCTCACCCAGTTCTCCGTCGACGCCAAGGTCACCGGGTTCTCCCGGGGCCCGACGGTGACGCGCTACGAGGTCGAGCTCGGTGTGGGCGTCAAGGTCGAGAAGGTCATCGCCCTGGAGAAGAACATCGCGTACGCGGTCGCCTCCAACGAGATCCGCATCCTCTCGCCGATCCCCGGCAAGAGCGCCATCGGCGTCGAGATCCCGAACCCGGACCGCGAGACCGTCGCCCTCGCCGACGTGCTCCGCTCCGCGGCCTCCACCAAGAGCAAGCACCCGATGACCATGGGCGTCGGCAAGGACGTCGAGGGCGGCTTCGTCGTCGCGAACCTCGCGAAGATGCCGCACCTCCTGGTCGCCGGCTCCACCGGCTCCGGAAAGTCGAGCTTCGTCAACTCGATGATCACGTCGCTGCTGATGCGTGCGACGCCCTCCGAGGTCCGGATGGTCCTCGTCGACCCGAAGCGTGTCGAGCTCACCGCGTATGCCGGCGTCCCGCACCTCATCACGCCCATCATCACGAACCCCAAGAAGGCGGCCGAAGCGCTGCAGTGGGTCGTGAAGGAGATGGACATGCGCTACGACGATCTCGCGTCGTTCGGGTTCAAGCACATCGACGACTTCAACGCGGCCGTGGTGGCGAACGAGATCATCCTGCCGCCGGGCAGCGAGCGGGTCCTCAAGCCGTACCCCTACCTGCTGGTCGTGGTCGACGAGCTCGCGGACCTCATGATGGTCGCCCCGCGCGACGTCGAGGACTCGATCGTCCGCATCACCCAGCTGGCCCGCGCCTCCGGCATCCACCTGGTCCTCGCGACCCAGCGGCCGAGCGTCAACGTCGTCACCGGCCTGATCAAGGCCAACGTGCCGTCCCGCCTCGCGTTCGCGGTGACGAGCGTCACCGACTCCCGCGTCATCCTCGACCAGCCGGGCGCCGACAAGCTCATCGGCCAGGGTGACGGCCTCTTCCTGCCCATGGGCTCGTCCAAGGCCATGCGCGTGCAGGGCGCCTGGGTGAGCGAGGAGGAGATCGCCCGCGTCGTCGCGCACTGCGCCGCGCAGAGCCGGCCCGACTACCGCGCGGACGTCGCCGTGGTCGCCGAGAAGAAGGAGATCGACGCCGACATCGGCGACGACCTCGACCTGCTGCTGCAGGCTACCGAGCTGGTCGTCACCACCCAGTTCGGGTCCACCTCAATGCTGCAGCGCAAGCTGCGCGTCGGCTTCGCCAAGGCCGGTCGACTCATGGACCTCCTGGAGTCGCGCGACATCGTCGGGCCCTCCGAGGGCTCGAAGGCCCGCGACGTGCTCATCACCGTCGAGCAGCTGCCGGAGACCCTCGCCCGGCTGCGCGGGGCGGACGCCCTCCCGGCCGCGGGATCCTCCGGCCAGGGCTCCCGGACGCCTGCAGGCGGGCTCTCGACCGCGTCCGCGGGCACCGGCCGGGATCTGGTCGACGACCAGTTCGCCGGCTACGAAGTCGTCGACGAGAGTTCCTCCGACGAGGACGCCTGGGGGCTGACCGGGCGCGACTGACCGGCGCCCGCGCCTCCCGCAAGCCGTAGCCGCGCCTGTCGGCGGGATGGGAGTCTCGGGTCATGAGCACCGACGTCATGACCGATCCCGAGCTCCTCGCCGCGCTGAGCGGGCAGCAGTACCTGATGCTGCGGCCCACCGGAGCCGTGGCGGCGGAGTTCGAGAGAGTCGCAGCGGCGGTCCGGGAGATCGCGCCGGACGGCGTGAGCTTCCCGGGTGCGCCGCACGTCACCCTCGGCGGCTTCGCCGTCCCGGACAGGCTCGAGGAGCTCCGCGACTGCGTGAGCGACTGGGCGGCCGGGAGCGCCCCGCTCCGGGTCGCCATCGAAGCGCTCACCGTGTCGTCGTCGCCCCACCGGGTCGTCGTCCTCCGTGTGCGCCGCACGGCGGAACTCATGGCGGCGATGACAGCGGTGCGGGAGAAGGCGCGCCAGGCCGGCCTGATCGAGCTGGACGACGGCATCGCGCCCGAGCGCTGGGTGTTCCACCTGTCGGTGGCCTACGGGCGGGGAGTGGCGGACGAGGACTGGGACCGCTTCGCCACGGAGGTGGCACAGTTGCCGGTCGGACCGCTGGAGGAGGAGATCTCGGAGGCCGAGCTGGCGGTGTACGGGAGGCACGAGCACCGCGGCGTGTTCCCGCTCGGCGGCGCGACGGGGGAGCCCTGACGCCGGTCCCGCCCCGGGGCGACCCCGCCGGCGCACGGCCGGGCCGCACGGGCAGCCGCATCCGCATCGCCCCGGCGGGTGCGCTCGTCGTCGCCGTCGGCCTCCTCACCCGGTTCGGGATCCCCGGCATCGTCGGCGACCTGGCCGGCGGGGCCTGCTACGCGCTGCTGGTCTTCCTGCTCGTCCGCTTCCTCGCGGCGCGGGCCACTGCTCCGACAGTGGCGGTGGCGGCCTTCGGGCTCTGCGCGGCGCTCGAGCTGTTCCAGCTCACCGGGATCCCGGCGCGCCTCGCGGGCGCGGTACCCGCCGTCGCCCTGGTGCTCGGCACCGGCTTCTCCCCGCTCGACTTCGCGGCCTACGCGGTCGGTGCGGCGTCGGGGCTCGCGCTCCATCCGCTCCTGTGGCGGCGGCCGGGAGAGAATCGGGGAGCGACGCTCAGTCGACGGTGATGCCCTGCTCGGCCGCGAGCAGCGGTGCCAGCTGCATCAGCTGATCGCCGCTCACCCGCGCTCCGCGGAGCCCCGGGAGGCCGCGCAGGGACGTCATCTCCAGGCCTCGGAGGTCGACGGCGCGCAGCCGGGACGAGGTCACGTCGAGGGTGGTGGCGGAGGACCCCCGGAAGGCGACCCGAGTGGCTTCCGCGCCTCCGAGGTCGAACTCGTCGATGATGCAGTCCTCGACGACGACGTCCATCAGTGTCGCGCCGCGCAGCCCGACGTAGCCCAGCTTGCACCGGACGAATCGCACGGACCGGAGCGACGCCTCCCGAAGCTCCGCCGAGCCGATCCGGGAGTCCTCGATCAGCACATCGCGCCACTCGCTGCCGGGCGCGCGCAGCACAGGGGCGCGGAACCGCACCAGGCGGCTGTCGGCGAAGCGCGAATCGGAGAGGTCGGCGTCGCCGGCCTCCACCTCGAGCCACTCCGACGAGTCGACGACAAGCCGCTGCAGCGCTCTGCCGGTGAGATCCGCGCCGGTCAACCGCTCCGCCTCACGGTAGGAGTCGGCGACTACGGCGTCCGGATCGGCGTCCTCGAGTTCGGGCAACCGCAGGGCCTCGATCTTCGGCTCGTCCCGATCCGTGCCGCGCCTGCTCGCGCGTGCCATGCCGCTCCGTCTCCGGCGTCCGCGGCGCGGCCGCCTCCGCTCCCATCGTGCCGGACGCTCCGCCGGACGCGGACCGGACACGGATGCGCCCCGGCGCGTCGCGGGTGGGTGGCGTGCGTCTCGGCGCCCTCCCGCCCCGGCCGGTTACCATGGCATCGGCTCCGACGGAGCCGCCGGGACGGGGAGTGGTGTGACGCGCAGCGACGGCAATCGGGGCGGGCTCGACACGGCCCGCGCGTCCGCGCGCCGCGCCGGCGACCGTGCCCGCGCCTCCTATGAAAAGGGCCAGGCGCACGTCGTCGAGCGCGCCCGGGGACGGGTCATCCAGGCCGGGGACACCAAGGTCAGCGACGGCAACCTGGCC
>DATCMN010000379.1:0-2498 GCA_036563405.1 Naasia sp.
TCTGCTGCCCGCTGTCGGGTCCGGGCCATCGGCCCGCCGTCCCTCAGGGCAGGGGGGCCGGTTCCCCCGCCGGCCGTTCCGGTGCATACCGGAGCACCACGATCCCGCAGTCGTAGGGGGTCGCCCCGAGCAGCCGGAGCGGCGCCGGCGCGCCGAACAGCGGAGTCCCGGCGCCCAGCACCGTGGGCACGACGCGCAGCTGCACCTCGTCGATCACCCCGGCGGCGAGCAGCGACCGGAACAGGGTGATCGAGCCCCACAGCACCAGGTCGCCGCGGGCGGATGAGCGCATCTCGGTCACTGCCTGCACGGGGTCCCCTGCCTCGACGTCCGCCGCCGCGTGCTCGCCCCAGGGCGCTTCGGTCCGGCGACTCGAGAAGACCGTCTTCGGGATGGAGTTGATCGGCGCAGCGAGCGGCTCGCGGGCGGTGGGCCAGTAGTCGGCGAAGAGCCCGTACGTGCGCGAGCCGAGGAGGATGCGGTCGACTCCCCGCAGCCAGGCGAGCGTCTCGCGGTCGATCGCCTCCCAGACGGCATCACCCGCGAAGTCCAGCCGGCCTGCCGCGTCGGCGGCGAAGCCGTCGATCGAGACGATCTGCTGCGCGATCAGCCTGCCCATCGCTCAACCCTGTCAGTTGTGGACACCGTCTACAAGCGACTCGCCTTGAACGGACGGCATCGGGGGCGCGAACGCCTGGCGCGTTCTCCCGGAGGGTCGCCGATCCGGCGGACGTCAGCATCCGCCGCGCGGAGGACGTGCGACCCAGGGAGGACCCTGTTGACTGAGGGCATGACGCACGACCAGGACCGCACGCCGGACACCGAGGAGCGCCGCAGCGTGGCCGTCTGGTACTTCGTCGGCGCGACGTTCCTGTTCGCCGGGTCCAGCGGGCTGCTCAGCAGCGGGGGCACGGTGCTGGGCGTCCTCGGCCTGGTGCTCGGGGTCGTGGTGTTCTCGGCGGGGTGCCTCCTCCTCCGGCAGGAGATGCGGCACAAGTCGAAGCAGCGCTGAGCCTCCCCTCGTCCGGATCGGCGGAAGGCCGCGGGCTCGCTAGTGTCGATCCCGGCCCGCGGGCCCAGGTCGAGAGGACGACGATGCCCAGCATCACCACCGATGACGGCGTGAAGCTCGCCTTCACCGAGCACGGCGACCCGGACGGCCGCGCCGTCGTCCTCATCGCCGGCTTCAAGGCGCCCGCGACCAGCTGGGCGCCGCAGCAGAGCGCGCTGGCATCAGCCGGCTACCGGGTCCTGTCCTTCGACCGCCGCGGCCACGGGCTGTCCGACCGGCCAGCCGCGGGCTCCACAATGACCCAGCATGGCCGCGACCTGGCGCAGTTCCTGGAGCACCTCGACCTGCGCGATGCCGTCCTCGTCGGCGGGTCGATGGGCGGCAACACGATCTGGGCCTACGTGGAGCGCTACGGAACGCGGCGGTTGGGCGGCATCGTGATCGTCGACCAGACGCCGCGGATGCTCAATGGGGAGGACTGGCCGTACGGGTTCTACGACCACGACGAGGACAATCGGGACACCCTCTTCGAGGAGTCGGTCCCGAACCCGGGCCGGGTCAGCGTCCTCTCGAAGGGTCCCGTCCGGATCGTCCGGCTCCTCCGCGCGCTGGGCGGCGGCGAGCGGCGGGAGCTGAGCGCTGCCGAGCGGGCACTCCTGGGCGACCATGCCGCCGCCGACTGGCGGGAGACCGTGGCGAGCACGGATGTGCCCGTGCTGTTCGTCGCGGGAAGGGACAGCGAGTTCTGGCCGGCGGAACACGCCGCTGCCGCGGCGGCCCTGGCGCCCCTCGGCGAGTCCGTCGTGATGGAGAAGAACGGTCACGCGGCCAACATCGAACAGCCGAAGAGATTCAACGCGGCGCTGCTGGAGTTCCTCGGCCGCGTGTAGCGCGTGCGCAGGGTGCCGAGGGTCGCTGACCCGGCACGTCATCCACCGGTCAGCTCGGGAAGGCCTTGCCCGGGTTCAGGATGCCCAGCGGGTCCAGCCCGTCCTTGATGGCGCGGTGCATGCCGAGTACGCGCGGGCCGAGCTCCTGGCCTGCGCCCGGCAGCTTGAGCAGCCCGACCCCGTGCTCGCCCGTCACTGTTCCGCCGAGCTCCAGGCAGTCGGCGACGATCCTGTCGAACGCCACCTTGGCGCGGGCCTTCGCGGCGTCGTCCCCCTCCGGCGCGATGATGTTCGGGTGCAGGTTGCCGTCGCCTGCGTGCGCGATGTTGCCGATCTCCACGTCGTTGTCGGCGGCCGCCCGCTGGATGCGCGCCAGCATCTCCGGCACCGCCCCGCGCGGCACGCAGATGTCCTCGGTGAGCACCGGGCCGAGCCGCTCGAGCGCCGGGTAGGCGAGCCGGCGGGCCAGGAACAGGCGGTCGATCCCCTCCTCGTCGATAGCCCGATCCACTCCCACGGCACCGGCTTCAGCCATGAGCAGGGCGAGCCGCTCGGCGGCCTCCTCCCCCGTCGCGCCGGGCTCGTCCACCTTGGCG
>DATCMN010000405.1:0-4710 GCA_036563405.1 Naasia sp.
CGACGTCCGTCCCGATGTCGTAACGCACTCGCCGTGATCAGAGCAGGCCGAGGAATCGCTCTGCGTCGCCCACTCGGGGCAGGTTGTTGAACATGACGTACGGCGACACCCGGCCGTCGATCATGTCCCGCAGCCGGCGCAGCTCATCGTCGGTGTGGACGTGCCGAGAGCCGTCGGTGCCGTGCAAGCGGTAGTAGGTCTGCTCCGGCGTCACGGTCTCCGTCTGCATGGGGTCGACCACGTGAACGAGATCCAGCTCGGCGCAGAGTTCCGTGAGGAGCTGCGTGGGCCACTCACCACGGGGTTCCCACAGCAGCCGCGCGGCTGGTCGCTCCACCTGCGCCAGGAAGTCGCGCAGCCGTTCGACGTTGTCGTGCGTCGGACGAAAGCTCTTCGGACATTGAAGCAGTACGGCCGTGGCCTTCAGGATCCGGGCGCACTCCAGGGTCCGCTGCCAGGCTGCGAGGGCCGGAGGCGATGCGCGGAACGCGCCGACCTGGCCACGGGCACTGTCCGGCAGGGGCTGCTTCAGTCGTCGGTACGTGGGGCTGTTGGACTCGTGGGTGACGATCTGCCACGCCTTGATGGTGAACTCGAAAGCGGCGGGCACCTGGGTTCGCCAGCGCGTCAAGACGACGTCGGACGGCGGTTCGTAGAAGGTGTGCTGCACCTCGACGACGGGGAATCGCCGCACATAGGAAGCCTGGGAGATCGTCCAACCACACAGCCCTACGTGAACGCTCAATGGTTTCTCCCTCCCAGGTGCAGTGACCACGAACCGACGCGCGAAGCTGCCTGGACAGGTCGGCGGCGCAGTCGGGTCTTTCTCGCGGCAGGCACGCGGAGCGAACACATCATCGGCAGTGTGTCATGGAGGCTCCGGCTGACTGTGGCTGAGAAGGGTACCAATGGGAGGGTGGAGCATGGCCTCACCGCAATCGCTGAGCGAAACCGACCGGCGCCTTGTCGCGCTGTGGGCAGCCGACTGCGCGGAGCGTGTGCTGCCGCTGTTCGAGGCGGAGGCTCCGGACGATGAGCGTCCCCGTGACGCGATCGCCCGAGCACGTGCCTACGGGCGCGGAGAACTGGGGTCGGCGGAGGAGATCCGCCGGCGGTTCGTCGCCGGTCGCGCAGCGCAGGTAGTCAGCTCCCCCGCCGCCATCGCCGCCGCCCGGTCCGCGGCGCAAGCCGCCGGTGTCGCTCACATGGGGGCGCACGCACTCGGCGCGGCCGCGTATGCAGCGAAAGCGGCCGGGGTCGCGAGTCCCGACGAGATCGCCGCGAGGCAGGAGGAGATCGCATGGCAGCTGGCCCGTCTGACGTCTCCTGCAGGAGCCGCATTGCGTTCACTGCCGCCGCTCGGCACCGACTCCGCCGGGCCTCTCGGCGCCGGACTCCTCGCCACGGGTCTACTGGGCGAGATCATCCGCCGACTGCAGGACGGCATCGCCGAGAGGTGACCTGTAGTTTCGGCTCCGGAGCCATGGACTGGTTCACGGGTCGCCTGGCGGATGGTCGCGCCGCGTCGACAGCGAGGAGCGGTCATGGCAGCGACGTAGCCCGCGATGTCCCCGTCCGGTCTATCTCGCCGAGGACTTCGCCGAACGCTGGCCTGATCTGGTGGCCGGGCTCGGCCCTCACCGGGCGAGCAAGGCCTGCCTCTACCTCTCCCGACTGACAGGGGTGAACCTCGACGCCCTGCGGGAACTGCTGCGACGCTCCCTCGCGGAATCTGAGCAGACTCCCCCGAGCGGCCGCTCCGCTTGACGGACCCTCGGCCCGTCCTCGCTCGGTAGCCTCACCGCATGGCCATCAAATTGGAGAACGTCGCCATCGCGGTCCGCGACCTGGAGGCGACCATCGCCTTCTTCACCGACCTCGGGCTCACCGTTCTCGGGCGTGACGAGGTGAGCGGGGAGTGGACGGACACCGCGGTCGGCCTCGACGGCAACCACGCCAAGATCGCGATGCTCCAGACCCCGGACGGGCATGGGCGCCTCGAACTGTTCGAATACATCTCCCCCGCCGCGATCGAGACCGAACCGACCCTTCCCAACGAGATCGGCATGCACCGGGTCGGGTTCTCGGTGGACGACATCGACGCCGCCCTGGAGATCGCGGCGAAGCACGGCTGCCATCCACTTCGAGGCGTCGCGAACTACAGGGACGTCTACAAGCTCACCTACGTCCGCGGTCCGAGCGGCATCATCGTCATGCTCGCGCAGGAGCTGCAGCAGGACGCGCAGTGACGGAAGTCCTGGACGTCGGGCCCTTCTTCCACGGCACCAGAGCCGACCTGCAGAGCGGGGACCTGCTCACCGCCGGCTTCCGGTCGAACTACCGCCCGGAGATCGTGATGAACCACATCTACTTCACCGCGCTCCGGGACGGCGCGGGCCTTGCGGCCGAGCTGGCGGCCGGCGACGGCGAACCCCGGGTCTATCTCGTCGAGCCGACAGGACCGTTCGAGAACGACCCGAACGTGACCGACAAGAAGTTCCCTGGCAACCCAACCCGCTCCTACCGCAGCACGGCGCCACTTCGCATCGTCGGCGAAGTGAGGGATTGGGCCCGCCTGACGCCGGAGGCGCTTCAGTCGTGGAGGGAGCGCCTAGCGGCTCTTTCGGCAGACGAGCGCGGCGAGATCATCAACTGACCGACCTGCATCTCCCGGCTTGCCAGCCCCGAACTGGGCCTCTCTTCCCGGTCCGGAGGGTGGGATCGTCGGAAGGTGAGCGCGCGGAAACTCGACTTGCGCCGAGCCGATTCGTGCTCGGTTTGCGATCTTGCCCTGCCGGTGGGCGCCCGGGCGCAGTGGGATTCGCAGTCCCGAACGGTCCGCTGCCTCGATTGCGCGTCCGCCTCCCCCGGGTCCGAAACGACCGAGCAGTCGGCGAAAACCGCATCGATCAGGCTCACCTCAGTCCCGGGGGCAGCACTGAACAGCGGTGGCTCGTCAGCGCAGCGGGAGTACGACCGGCGTCACACCGCTCGGCAGGAGCGTGTGCTGGCCCGCCACCCGAGGGTCGGCGGATTGCTGCTCGCCCTGGTGGACGATCCCTCACACACCAAGGTATGGGCGCAAGGGGCCGAGGGTGAGCGAGCAGTCGCCGAACGGCTGGTCCGACTCGAGGACGCGGTAGTGCTGAACGACCGGCGGATGCGTGCACCGGATGGCCGGCTCACCCGGGCGAACATCGATCACCTCGCGATCACCGCCACCGGCGTCTGGGTCATCGACGCAAAGACGCACCGCGGACGGCTCGAGGTCCGCCGCACGGGCGGACTGTTCAGTCCCCGGCGCGAACAGCTGATCATCAACGGACGTGATCGCTCGACACTGATAGACGGCATCAACCGGCAGGTCGACGCCGTCGCGACGGTGCTTGGTGACTCGGCGCCCGGGGTACTCGTGCGCGGCGCCCTCTGCTTCGTCGGCACGGAACTCCCGCTGCTCGACCAGGACATCGCCGGAATCCCCCTCAGGGGGCGCCGCGGGCTTCTCAAACTCATCAGCCGGCCCGGCGCCGTCGACGCCGCTCAGCGGGAGAAAATCGCCCGTCACCTCGACGAGCGTCTCCCTCCCGCCTGACCACAGGGCGGAGTGCAGCGGCAGTTGGCTCCGGGCCGGGCTATCCGCGAAACAGGTCTCTGTGCATCGTTCAGCGGATGGGCGCCGGCGTCGGTCGGCCGTTCCGAGCATCGACCGGGACGAACGGACGGGCGGGGTCGCCCGACCAGCGGCTCAAGGCGAGGTCACTGGTCTGCAGCCCGTTCCGGGCGCCATCCGAGGAGAGATAGAAGAGCCCGTCCCCGAGCGAGGCGATGCCTACGTCGGCCTTCTGGTGCCAGCCCCTGATGCCGGTGGCGGAGTCGAGCAAGCCCACGTCCGCCAGAGGGAGCTCCGCCCCCCGCTCGCCGCCGAGACCCCCGAGGACGCGCCGGCGGGGGCGAGCGCGGCCGTCCAGAGCGAAGAGGGTGAAGTTGGGGAACGCGGGCTTGCGACCGGCGTACACGCCGAGGAACCACCGATCGAGCTGCGCGTCGTACTCCAGGTTCTGGACTCCGAAGGTCGTGTTGCCGGTGCGGACGAAGTATTTCCCGGCCGCCCGCCTCGGACCGCTGCGGTGCGGCGCCGCCTCCACCAGCGGGCGGGCGAGACGGTCCCACCAGCCGCGCGGAGAGAACTGCAGCAGGATCTGATGGTCGTTGTCTGCGCGGTCCGCGCCCGAGTAGACCCCGTACGCGACGGTGACCCGGCGGCTTCTCCGGTCCCGGAAGTCCGGGCCGATAGCGATGCCGTCGATCCCGCTGCACCCGTAGCGGCCCGGGGTGTCCGGTCCGGGCCCGTGCACCGAGGACGGCGAGCCGAAGTCCTCGGCGACCTCGGCCAAGTGCACTGTTCGCATCACGCGAGGATCCGATGCGTCCCTGTCCGGCGTCGTGATGGCGTCGGCAGCGAACATGGCGATGTAGAAGGCGCCCGCCGCCTTGTATTCGAGAGACCCAAGCACCATCCGCGAACCGGGATCGAAGGTGAGGTCGCCCAGGTGTCCGGTCAGACCACGAACGGTGCCCAGAAGGTTGCCCCACAGATCCGTTTTCACGAGCACCGTTGTGAACGAGAAGTAGATGTGTCCCTTGACCCTGTCCACGGCGATGCCCTGCACATGAGCTGTGGGCCACCACCCGGCGCTCACGGTCTCCGGG
>DATCMN010000407.1:0-3226 GCA_036563405.1 Naasia sp.
GTCGAGCGCGTAGGTGATCAGCCGCTGGATGGAGGCCTCGTCGACCTCGATCGCGGACTCGTTGTTGACCTCGACGCTCACGGGTGCCTCCGCGTGCTGCCGCCCGTGTCGCCGGACCGGCGCTCAGCGCGGTTCTGCGGCGGCCGGAAGTCGGCGGGCGCGCGGACGCCGTCGGACTCGGGGCCGCGCTCCGTGCGCTCCGGGCGGCGCTCGAACTGCCGCGCCTGCCGCTCGGCGTCGAACTTGGTGTACGCATCGACGATCCGGCCGACCAGGGTGTGCCGCACGACGTCGTCGCTGGTCAGACGCGAGAAGTGGATGTCCTCGACGTCCTTCAGCACCTTCGTGACGAGCTGCAGGCCGCTGGAGCCGGTGGGCAGGTCGACCTGGGTGATGTCGCCGGTGATCACCATCTTCGAGCCGAAGCCGAGGCGGGTGAGGAACATCTTCATCTGCTCGGGCGTGGTGTTCTGCGCCTCGTCGAGCACGACGAACGAGTCGTTGAGCGTGCGGCCTCGCATGTACGCGAGCGGCGCGACCTCGATGGTGGACGTGGCCATCAGCTTGGGGACGAGCTCCGGGTCCATCATCTCGTTGAGCGCGTCGTACAGCGGCCGCAGGTACGGGTCGATCTTCTCGGTGAGCGTGCCGGGCAGGTAGCCGAGCCGCTCCCCCGCCTCGACCGCCGGCCGGGTGAGGATGATGCGGTTCACCTCCTTGCGCTGGAGGGCCTGCACCGCCTTCGCCATCGCGAGGTAGGTCTTGCCGGTTCCGGCCGGTCCGATGCCGAACACGATCGTGTTGTGGTCGATGGCGTCGACGTATTCGCGCTGGCCCAGGGTCTTGGCCCGGATCGCCTTGCCGCGCGCCGTCACTATCGCCTGGCCGAGCAGCTCGGACGGGCTCGAGGCGGGGTCGCCCTCGAGGATGCGGGCGGAGCTGCCCACGTCGACGGGGCCGAGGTCCTGGCCGTTGCGGATCATCTGGAGCAGCTCCTCGAGGAGTCGGCGGGCGGAGTCGACGGCGGCTCGTTCGCCGGTGAGGGTGATCTCGTTGCCCCGCGCGTGCACGCGGACGCGCGGGAACTGCGCCTCGACCTGCTTGAGGAAGCGGTCCTGCGGGCCGAGGAGACGCACCATGGCGACACCGTCGACCGCGATGCGGACCTCGGCGTCGTCCGGAGCGCCGACGGTGGTACCGGGGTCGTCAGTCGCCAAGGGATCCTTCCGGAAGCGCGCCCGCCAGGACGTGCGCGTGAACGTGGAACACGGTCTGGCCGGCGCCGGCCCCCGTGTTGAAGACGAGGCGGAATTCGCCTCCGGCGTGCTCGGCGGCGAGCTCGCCTGCGGTCCCGACGATCTCGGCGAGGAGGCCGGGGTCGCCCGCGGCCAGCTCGACGACGTTCGCGTACTCCTCGGTCTTGGGGACGACGAGGAGGTGCACGGGCGCCTGCGGCGTGATGTCCCGGAGGACGAACACGCGCTCGGTCTCCCGGAGGATCTCACCCGGGATGTCCCCGGAGAGGATGCGCGAGAAGATCGAGGTCACGGCACGATTCTACGTTTCGCCGCCGACGGGCGCCCGGGGGTTCCGCCGAAGGCGGACAGTGCTCTAGGCCGCCGAAAACGGACAGTGCCCTAGGCCGCCGAAAACGGACAGTGCCCTGGGCCGCCGAGGGCGGACAGTGCCCTGGCGCGCGGCTACCACCGGCCGGTGAGGACCCCGAGTGCCGCGAGGGCGGCGGGTCCCGCTGTGGAGGTGCGCAGCACGTCGGGTCCGAGCCGCACGAGGGTGCCGCCGGCAGCCGCGAGGGTCTCCAGCTCGCGCGATGCGATGCCGCCTTCCGGGCCGACGACGAGCGCGATGTCGCGTTCCCCGGTCGCCCGGACCGCCTCCGCGATCCCGGTCTCGGCTGTCGGCTCGAGCACGAACAGCGCGTGCGTTGCGGCGAGTGCGACGAGGTCGGCCAGCCCGGCGAGCGGCTCGACGACCGGCTGCCACGGCCGCAGCGACTGCTTGACCGCCTCCCGGGCGATGGTCTGCCAGCGCTCCCGGCCGCGGTCCGCCTTCGGACCGCTCCATCGGCTGATGCTGCGCTCCGCCTGCCATGGCACGATCCTGTCCACGGCGAGCTCCGTCGCCGCCTGCACCGCGAGCTCATCCCTGTCGCCCTTCGCGAGGGCCTGCACGAGCACGATCTCGCGCTCCGGCTGTGGCGTCTGCTCGACCCGGCCGACGCGGATGGACAGGGCCGATGCGGACGCCGCATGCACCACGCCGCGCGCGACGGTGCCGCGACCGTCGCCGACCGACACCGTCTCGCCGGCGCGGATGCGGCTGACCGTCGCCGCGTGCCGCGCCTCCGCACCCTCCACTCGGAGCAGCGAGCCGGAGGCGATGCCCTCGAGGGAGTCGACCAGGTAGAAGTGCGCCACGGCGCCGCTAGACGCCGAGGAAGCGGTCGCGCAGCTTCGCGAACAGGCCCTGCTGGAAGTGCGCCAGCTGCGGCTTCTGCTTCTTGTAGCGCGCCGCGAACTTCTCGATCAGCTCCCGCTCGTGGCGGTCCAGCTTGGTGGGGGTGACCACCTGGATGCCGACCTTCAGATCGCCGCGGCCCTGGCCGCGCAGGCGGGTGACGCCCCTGCCCTTCACGGTCAGGATGTCGGCGCTCTGCGTTCCGGCGCGGAGCTCGAGCTCCACGTCGCCGTCGAGCGCGGGGATGTGCACAGTGGTGCCGAGGATCGCCTCCGCCATCGGCACCTCGAGGGTCGCGAGGAGGTCGTCGCCGTTGCGGCTGTAGGTCTCGTGGTGGCGGACCTTCACTTCGAGGTAGAGGTCGCCGTTCGGGCCGCCGGCCGGGCCCACCTCGCCCTGACCGGGCAGTTGGAGGCGCAGCCCCGTCTCGACGCCGGCGGGGATGTCGACGGAGATGGCGCGCCGGGCGCGCACCCGGCCCTGACCCTGGCAGGTGGCGCACGGGCTCGGGATGACGGTTCCGTACCCGCGGCAGGTGCCGCACGGAGTCGACGTCATGACGTTGCCGAGCAGCGAGCGGACGGTGCGCTGGATGGAGCCCGTTCCGCGGCAGATGTCGCAGGTGATGGGCGAGGTGCCGGGCTGGCAGCAGGTGCCGTTGCACGTCTCGCACAGGACCGCAGTGTCGACCTCGATGTCCTGGTGGGTGCCGAAGATCACGTCCTGGAGGTCCACCTCGACCCGGAGCAGG
>DATCMN010000424.1:0-3071 GCA_036563405.1 Naasia sp.
GACCTCGCCGAGGTCAGCCGCGTGCTGAACCAGACCGACCTGATGTACTTCGCCGGGGACGACGCGAACGCGCTGCCGACCCTCGCGATCGGCGGCACCGGCCTCATCGGCGTCACCGCCAACATCGCCGCCCGCCCGTACCGCACCATGGTGGATGCGGTGAACGGCGGCGACCTGACCGCGGCGACCGCCGCCCATCAGGCGCTGGAGCCGCTCGTCCGCGCGGTGATGACGCACGTGCCCGGCACCGTCGCGACGAAGTACATCCTGCACGGCCTCGGCCGGATCGGGTCGCCGCGCGTCCGCCTGCCGCTCGTCGGCCCCGAGGACTGGGAGGCCGCCCAGATCGAGGACGAGATCAACCTCGTGAAGGACGTCCCCGGCGTCAGCTTCAAGAACTTCCGCCCCGACCGCAATGCCGCGGCCGGGGGAGCGCTGCCCAAGGTGGCGGGCACCACCCGCTAGCAGCGCAGCCAGCTTGTCCATGCCGCCTCGGGGCGGCTCAAAGCGCCGACCAGGCGCACCGAAAGGCCCCATGCAGAACGAGATCCCCACCCCTCCCGCACTCGCGAGCGGCACCCTCCGCGTCGTCCCGCTCGGCGGCCTCGGCGAAGTCGGCCGGAACATGACGGTCTTCGAGTTCGACGGAAAGCTGCTGATCGTCGACGCGGGCGTGCTCTTCCCCGACGACGCCCAGCCCGGCGTCGACCTGATCCTCCCCGACTTCGCGCCCATCCAGGACCGGCTGGAGGACATCCTCGGCATCGTCCTCACCCACGGCCACGAGGACCACATCGGCGCTGTGCCGTACCTGCTGCGCCTGCGCGCGGACATCCCGCTGCTCGGCAGCGGCCTCACCCTGGCGCTCGTCGAGGCGAAGCTCAAGGAGCACCGCATCTCGCCGTACAGCCTCACCGTCAAGGAGGGGCAGACGGAGGAGCTCGGCCCGTTCTCGCTCGAGTTCGTCGCCGTGAACCACTCCATCCCGGACGCCCTCGCCGTGGCGATCACCACATCCGCCGGCACGGTGCTGCACACCGGCGACTTCAAGATGGACCAGCTGCCGCTCGACGGCCGCCTCACCGACCTGCGCGCCTTCGCCCGCCTGGGCGAGAAGGGCGTCGACCTGTTCCTCGTCGACTCGACGAACGCGGACGTGCCCGGCTTCACGCCGCTCGAGCGCTCCATCGGCCCCGTGCTCGAGCAGGTGATCGCGAAGGCTCCGCGCCGGGTGATCGTCGCGAGCTTCTCGAGCCACGTGCACCGGGTCCAGCAGGTGCTCGACGCGGCCGCCGCGCACGGCCGGAAGGTGGCCCTCATCGGCCGCAGCATGGTGCGGAACATGGGAATCGCCGAGCAGCTCGGCTACCTGCGCGTGCCCGACAACGTCCTCATCGACCAGAAGAAGGCCGGCGACCTGCCCGACGACCGGATCGTCTACATGTCGACGGGGTCGCAGGGCGAGCCGATGGCGGTCCTCGCCCGGATGGCGAACCTCGAGCACGCCATCGAGGTAGGCCAGGGCGACACCGTGATCCTCGCCTCGAGCCTGATCCCGGGGACCGAGAACGCCGTCTACCGGGTCATCAACGGGCTGATGAAGCTCGGCGCCACGGTCGTGCACAAGGGCAACGCCAAGGTGCACGTCTCCGGCCACGCGGCCGCCGGCGAGCTGCTCTACTGCTACAACATCCTCAAGCCGAGGAACGTCATGCCCGTGCACGGCGAGACGCGGCACCTCGTCGCCAACGCCCAGCTCGCCATCGACTCCGGGGTGCCCGCCGAGAACACGCTCATCGTGGAGAACGGAGCGGTCGTCGACCTGAAGGACGGGGTCGCCCGCGTCGTCGGCCAGATCGACCTCGGCTACGTCTACGTCGACGGCTCGTCGGTCGGCGAGATCAGCGACGCCGACCTCAAGGACCGCCGCATCCTCGCCGAAGAGGGGTTCATCTCCGTCTTCGCGGTGGTGGACACCCTCACCGTGCGCATCGTCGCCGGCCCCGAGATCCACGCCCGCGGCTTCGCCGAGGACGACTCGGTGTTCGACGCCGTCATCCCGAAAGTCGTGAAGGCCCTCCAGGAGGCCGCCGAGAACGGCACCCGGGACACCCACGCCCTGTCCCAGGTCGTCCGGCGCACCGTGGGCCGGTGGGTCAACACGCAGCACCGCCGCCGCCCGATGATCGTCCCCATCGTCATCGGCGGCTGAGAGCTCGCCGCACGACGGGCAATCCGCCTTGCGGCACGGCGGGTCATCCGCGAGGATGATCCGCTTCGGCCTCCGCGCCCCATAGCCTGGCTTCACGCGCCGCCCGCCCGGGCGCCGCACGAGCGCGGGAGGCTGCGTGAGCGTCGCACGGACTTGGGTGTTCCCCATCCTCCGGATCCTGGTCTTCGCGATCATCGCGGCGGCGCTGGTGAAGCTCGCCTTCTTCGCGGATCCGGCCGGCGAGGACCCCGGCGCGGTCCCGACCGGCTCCATCGTGGATCCGCAGGTCGTGGTCGCGCGCGGCACGATCGTCAACGACGTGACCCTCCCCGCCACCGTCTCCGCCGACCCCGCGGTGCCCCTCCGCTCCACGGCCGTCGGCAACGTCGACGAGGTGTTCATCCAGCAGGGCGCCACCGTCACCCAGGGCGACAAGATCTACGACATCAAGGTGGAGACGCCCCAGGATCCGGTTGAGGGGGTCGACTCGGAGGGCAACCCGACGGTCACCCAGCCGAAGCCGATCGTGAAGTTCGAGAAGGTGCTCGCGCCGATCAGCGGCGTGCTGACCTCACTCACAGTGCTGGCGGGGCAGGCAGTCGCCGTCGGCGACACCACCGGCCAGGTCGCCCCGCCGAGCTTCAGCGTCTCCGGCGCACTGAGCCCCGAGCAGCAGTACCGACTGCTCGACCGCCCCACCCAGGCGACGGTCACCATCACCGGCGGACCCGCACCCTTCACATGCACCAACCTGACGATCACCGCGCCGCTGCCCGGCGAGGACGGCGGGGAGGGCGCGCCGCCCGCCGGCGCGACGGTCCGCTGTGCCGTCCCGCCCGAGGTCACCGTGTTCTCCGGG
>DATCMN010000426.1:0-2638 GCA_036563405.1 Naasia sp.
CTCTCCCTGTTGACCTTGAGGCACTCCCGTCCAGGCTACTACCTGCGTGCGCCGCGCCCCGCCGCTCGGAGCGCCCCCACGACCGCTCCCGCGAGCAGCAGACCGAAGCCGAGGAGGACGCCGACCGGCAGCACCACATCCGTCAGCACGGTCGTCTTGGGCAGCGCCTGGCGCACCCAGACGGGCAGTGCCTCGACGGGGTCCACCGCGCGCTGCGGCTCCGGGCGGCCGAGCGGTCGCTCGGGTGCGACGCTGTCCGGCGGCGCGGCGTCCCCCTGCCGGTACAGCCGCACCCATTCGGCGAGGTCGTAGGGCACGGCGAGGGGGTTCGCGTCGACAGGTGGCACATCCGCGGTCACCGCGGCGGTCGCGTCGACCAGGCCGTAGCCGTAGATGGGGCCGGGGACCGGATCGCCTCGAGGGGTCGCGGTGCGGATCAGCCGGTTGATCACATTGGCCGCGTCGAGCTCGGGATGCGCGGCGCGGATGAGGGCGACGACACCGGCCACGATGGGCGCGGCTCCGCTGGTCCCGGACCAGTAGACCGGGTCGCCGTCCGGGGTGACGCCGACGAGCTCCTCGCTCGGTGCCGCGACGCCTATCGTGATGCCCTGGCTCGACGCGTCGAAGCTGGCGTTCCCGTCGCGGTCGACGCCGGCGACGGCGACCACGCCGGGGATGGTCGCCGGCGCACCGACCTCGATGGTCCCGGAGCCGCGGTTCCCGGCCGCTGCGACGACCACCACGTCCTTCTCGAACGCGTAGAGGAAGGCGTCGTCCCAGCTCTCCGGCCAGTCCAGGGTGTTGGTCGTCAGCGACATGTTGATGACGTCGGCGCCGTTGTCGACCGCCCAGCGGACGGCGTGCGCGATCTGGTCCTCGACCGAGGTGTCCGGCTCGCCGAAGCCTACGGACACGCTCAGCAGCGTCGCCTCGGGGGCGACGCCGATCAGGCCCGTCCCACCTCCCGTGCCGCGGCCGGCGAGAATGGTGCCGACCAGGGTGCCGTGCTCGGCGCCGTCGCCGACCGGGGTGCGTCCGTCCGGACTGCCGGCGCCCGACTCGTCGATCCCGCCGGCGACCGCTCCAGCCAGCTCGGGCACCTCGGCGATGCCGGAATCGATGACGGCGACCGTGACCCCGGCGCCGCGGGTGGTGTTCCACGCCTCGGTGATGGAGTAGTCGTCCAGCCAGTACTGCTGGTCGCGGACGAAGTCGGCGGAGGCGGGCGCGGCGACGGCGAGCGCGAGCGCGAAGCCGAGCACCGTGCCGGCGGCGACTGCTCGGCGGAACCCCACCCGCTCATTCTCACGGCCCGGGCCCCGCGGAGGCTGCCGACTTGCCACTTGTCGTCCCCATTCCGCCTGGAAAGGGACGACACATGGCATGTCACGAGGAGGGGATCACGCCCGCTCCGGGCTCCAGTCCGCGAGTTGGAGGGCGATGTCGCCGATCGGGTTCACGCCGGGTCCGGCCGCCAGGGAGTGGGCGACGAGCGCGTGCAGACACTTGACGCGCGTCGGCATGCCGCCCGCGCTGATGCCGGCGATCTCCGGGACGTCGCCCAGCTGGGCGCGATCGGCGAGGTAGGACTCGTGCGCTGCGCGGTACGCCGCACGGAGCTCCTCATCCTCCTCGAGGCGCGCGTTCAGCTCCCGCATCACGCCCTCCGCCTCCAGCTCGGACACGGCCGCCGTGGCACCGGGATGGGACAGGTAGTAGAACGTCGGGAACGGGGTGCCGTCGGCGAGGCGCGGGCTCGTCGACACCACTGTCGGTTCGCCGGACGCCGTGCGCGCCGCGATGCCGACGACGTCGCGGGCGGGCCGCCCGAGCTGCTCGGAGACGCGGGCGACATCCTCCTCCGCAACGGGAGGGAAGGGCGGCCTCGTCACGGCGCCGGGCTCTCGCTCAGCCCCGCCGCGAACCACGAGGACAGCAGGAGGCGGCCCAGTCCACCCGGGTCTCCTCCAGTCCGGCCTTCGCAGGAGCAGGCTGCGCGTCGGCGGGGGCCGCGACGTCGTCGAGGATCAGGTAGGCGTACTCCCCCGGCATCACGTACAACAGCCTGTCGCGGGCCTGGGCCTTGATGTAGGCGGGGTCGTCCCAGCGCGCGCGCTGCTCCTGCAGGTCCTCCACGTCGCGCTGCTGGGCGGCGACCGCCGCCTCCAGCTCGGCGATCTGCTGGCGCTGCTCGACGAGCATCCGCACCTGTGGTGCGAGCACCACGATCGCGAGCACGACGACGCCGAGCATCAGCACGGAGAAGCCGGACAGCCGGATGCTGCGCAGCCACGATGCGGTCGAGCTCTCTTCGGGGAGGTCGACCGGCACCGTGACGGTGCGGGGCGCTCGGGGCTTCGACATGCGCCCCCTTCGCGTCAGGCGGTGTAGCGGGGGAAGGCGGAGCGGCCGGCGTACACGGCGGCGGCGTCCAGCTCCTCCTCGATCCTCAGCAGCTCATTGTATTTGGCGACCCGCTCGCTGCGGGCAGGCGCACCGGTCTTGATCTGGCCGGCGTTGGTGGCGACCGCGAGGTGGGCGATGGTGGTGTCCTCGGTCTCGCCGGAGCGGTGCGACAGGACCGCCGTGTAGCCGCTGCGCTGAGCGAGCGACACCGCGTCGAGGGTCTCGGTGA